>NZ_JBFTML010000069.1:0-24239 GCF_056396925.1 Pseudomonas sp. 05N433
ACCCAGATCGACATCGTGCCGACCATCATGGGCCGCGTGGGTGGCGATGTGGTCCATCAATGCTGGGGGCGTGACTTGCTGAACCTGCCGGAAGGTGACAAGGGTTTCGGCATGATCAAGCCGTCGGGCAGCGATCAGACGGTCGCCTTGCTCACCGCGGACCGCGTGCTGGTACTGCCTAAAGAGATGCCGCCAAGGTTGTATCAATACGAACTGGGCGCTAACCCGAAAGGTGAAGTGATCCCGGCATCGGCTGACGAAGCGGCGCTCAAGCAGAAGCTCGAGTCGTTCATCCAGACGGCTACCAAGAGCCTGTTGGACAACACCGCCGGTGTGGTTGACGGCAAACCGGACTAAGTTTTTCCGGAATACAAAAGAGGCCCTTCGCAGGGCCTCTTTTTTTTGCCGGTAGAATCTCTATATCTTGCCAAGCAGCAATAGGATTAACAGCACCACCAACACCACGCCGATGATACCGGACGGGCCATAACCCCAACTTCTGGAGTGCGGGAAGACCGGCAGGCCGCCTATCAGCAACAGGATAAGAATAACGATAAGAATTGTGCCCATGTCTATTTCCTTGTTGGAAGCGTTGTGGGTTTGACCTGGCGTTTTAGCCATCAGCTGGACTTGTATTAATCCTAGCTGCTTAAAAAATCCGACTCATGGCTATGAAGAAAAATTCCAAGTTTTTTTAATGTTTTTGGAAAGTATGTTTATTTCTTTTGCTCTGTTTCGAAGTTGAAACAACCGCACCGCGCCGTGGTTCATCGCTGGCCATTCAGCACTCTGATGGAGCGTGGGTCGCGCATTATCCTTCGCTACACTCGGTGCATCTTCCCCGGAACAACAAGGCTGTTTGCTATGCAAAATCGCATGATGATCACTGGCGCGGGCTCAGGCCTGGGTCGCGAAATCGCGCTGCGCTGGGCGCGTGAAGGCTGGCAGCTGGCCTTGTCGGATGTCAGTGAGCCCGGTCTGCAGGAAACCCTCAAGTTGGTGCGCGAAGCCGGCGGTGACGGCTTCATTCAGCGCTGCGATGTGCGCGACTACAGTCAGTTGACCGCCTTCGCCCAAGCCTGCGAAGAGAAACTCGGCGGTATCGATGTCATCGTCAACAATGCCGGCGTGGCCTCGGGCGGGTTCTTCAGTGAACTGTCGCTGGAGGACTGGGATTGGCAAATCGCGATCAACCTGATGGGCGTGGTCAAGGGCTGCAAGGCCTTCCTGCCGCTGCTGGAGAAAAGCAAAGGCAAAATCATCAACATCGCCTCGATGGCGGCGCTGATGCAAGGCCCGGCCATGAGCAACTACAACGTGGCCAAGGCGGGTGTGGTGGCGTTGTCCGAAAGTTTGCTGATTGAACTGGCCCATGAGGAAGTCAGCGTGCATGTAGTTTGCCCGTCGTTCTTCCAGACCAATCTACTGGACTCCTTCCGTGGCCCGACCCCGGCCATGAAAGCCCAGGTCGGCAAATTGCTGGAAAGCTCACCGATCACCGCTGCTGACATTGCCGACTACATCTATCAGCAGGTCGCCGCTGGCGAATTCTTGATCCTGCCTCACGAGCAGGGCCGTATGGCCTGGGCRATCAAACAGAAAGACCCGCAATTGCTCTACAACGAAATGACTGTGATGGCCGACAAAATGCGCGCCAAGGCCAAACAAAACGCAGGCTGAACTTGCCTGTGCGCAACACCGTCGTTAGGGTGGCCGCCAACCGGCCATCCCAACGAGACGTCTGCATGCTCAATTACCTGTGGTTTTTCCTCGCCGCGCTGTTCGAAATCGCCGGCTGCTTCGCTTTCTGGATGTGGCTGCGCCAGGGTAAAAGCGTGTGGTGGGTCATCCCGGCCTTGTTCAGCCTGACGTTGTTCGCGCTACTGCTGACCCGGGTCGAAGCGAACTACGCCGGTCGCGCCTATGCCGCCTACGGTGGCATCTACATCATCGCGTCGGTTGGTTGGCTGGCGGTGGTCGAGCGGATTCGACCATTGGGCTCGGACTGGATCGGCGTGGCGCTGTGTGTACTCGGGGCGACTGTCATTTTGTTTGGTCCGCGCCTTACCGCTTCCTGACGGATCGGTCCTTCATTCAAGCGGTTTGTCAGACACGTCCGTCAGGGTGATGCAGCCTGCATTGTAGGGCGGGACTGTTTTGCGGTCGTTGCATTGAAGACCCGCTCTGCGCAGGGCATCTTCAGGGGCCGGTAACCCTGAAGGATGAATGCCATGCTTGTACTCAGTCGCGTTGTGGGCGAATTGATATCCATTGGTGACAACATTTCCGTGCGGGTGCTCGCCGTCAACGGAAGCAGTGTGCGCTTCGGTGTTGAAGCGCCACAGCAGGTCAACGTACACCGCGCCGAAGTCTACGAGCGCATCCAGATCAAACAGGCAAAAGCCAAGGCTCGTTAAGGGCTTCAGTCGAACAGGTGCTTGGGCACGTCGTGCTTGAGCATCAACTGGCATTGCTCGCTTTCCGGATCGAAGACGATCAGCGCCTGGCCCTTGGTCAATGCCTGACGCACACGCAACACACGGGTTTCCAGCGGCGTGTCATCGCCGTTGTCCGTGCCGTCACGGGTCACGAAATCCTCGATCAGGCGGGTCAGGGTGTCGACTTCAAGTTGGTCGTGGGGGATCAGCATAAGGCACCTCGGTTAAACATTGGCGCGATGCTACGGCGGATATGAACACATCACCAGTGTTCGCCTCAGCTTTCTGTGCGCTGTCCCAGCAGGCTATCCACCGACGGTACCCGGGTATCGCTTTCCATCTGCGTCTCGTGCTCGATCTGGTGACTGAACCGCTCCAGCGATCCCGTGGCTGGTTGTGCATCGCTGGCGAATACCGGCGGGCTGAGAATGTAGGCGCCGAGCAAACGGCTGAGAGCGGCAAGGCTGTCGATGTGGGTACGTTCGTAGCCGTGAGTGGCGTCGCAACCGAAGGCCAGCAGGGCGGTGCGAATGTCATGGCCGGCGGTGACGGCCGAGTGAGCATCGCTGAAGTAATAGCGGAACAGGTCCCGACGTGCCGGCAGTTCGTTGTCAGCGGCCAGGCGTAGCAGATGCCGCGACAGATGATAGTCATAAGGCCCGCCGGAATCCTGCATCGCCACGCTCACCGCGTGTTCGCTGGAGTGCTGGCCGGGCGCGACCGGCGCGATGTCGATGCCGACGAATTCGCTGACATCCCAGGGCAGGGCCGCCGCTGCGCCGCTGCCGGTTTCCTCGGTGATGGTGAACAGCGGATGGCAGTCGATCATCAACTCTTCGCCGCTGTCGACAATCGCTTTCAGTGCCGCCAGCAGTGCGGCAACGCCAGCCTTGTCGTCGAGGTGACGGGCGCTGATGTGGCCGCTTTCGGTGAACTCCGGCAACGGGTCGAAGGCGACGAAATCGCCGACGCTGATCCCCAGCGAATCGCAATCGGCGCGGGTGGCGCAATAGGCGTCCAGGCGCAATTCGATGTGATCCCAGCTGATCGGCATTTCATCCACGGCGGTGTTGAACGCGTGCCCGGAAGCCATCAGCGGCAACACGCTGCCGCGGATCACGCCGTTGTCGGTGAACAGGCTGACGCGGCTGCCCTCGGCAAAACGGCTGGACCAGCAGCCGACGGGCGCCAGGGTCAGGCGTCCGTTGTCCTTGATCGCGCGAACCGCCGCGCCAATGGTATCCAGGTGAGCGGAGACTGCTCGGTCCGGACTGTTCCTCTTGCCCTTGAGAGTCGCGCGGATAGTGCCGCGACGGGTCATTTCAAAGGGAATGCCCAGTTCTTCAAGGCGCTCGGCGACGTACCGCACGATGGTGTCGGTGAACCCGGTGGGGCTGGGAATGGCGAGCATTTCCAGCAGGACTTTTTGCAGGTAATCGAGATCCGGTTCGGGAATTTTGCTGGTCATGGAAACTCCTGATGGTGTTGGTACAGACAACACATCACTAAGGGACTGCCGGCTGACTATGTGCAAACAACAAATCTACAAACCGCTCGGCCGTCGGCTGCGGTTCATGGTTGGCCAGGCCGGCGCGTTCATTGGCTTCGATAAACACGTACTGCGGCTGGTCGGCGGCCGGTACCATCAGGTCGAGCCCGACCATCGGAATATCCAGCGCTCGCGCCGCGCGCACCGCCGCGTCCACCAAGGCTGGATGCAGAATCGCCGTGACGTCTTCAAGGATGCCGCCGGTATGAAGATTCGCCGTGCGCCGTACGAACAAGTGCTCGCCGGCCGGCAGAATGCTGGCGTAGTCATAACCCGCCGCCTGCAAGGTGCGTTGGGTCTCCTGATCCAGCGGGATTTTGCTTTCGCCGCTGGTTGCCGCCTGACGGCGACGACTCTGGGCTTCGATCAGCGCACCGATCGAATGCTGACCATCGCCCACCACTTCCGCCGGCCGGCGAATGGCAGCCGCGACCACCTCGAAGCCGATCACCAGAATCCGCAAATCGAGGCCTTCGTGAAAACTTTCCAGCAGCACTCGACTGTCGAATGCACGGGCGTTTTCGATGGCTTGCTGGACCTCCTCAATGCTGCGCAAATCCACCGCCACCCCTTGACCCTGTTCACCGTCCAGCGGTTTGACCACCACCCGTTCGTGCTCGTCGAGAAACGCCAGATTGTCGTCCGCGCTTCCCGCCAGTTGTTGTGCGGGCAGTTTGAGGCCGGCGTTTTTCAGCACCTTGTGAGTCAGGCTTTTGTCCTGGCACAAGGTCATGCTGATGGCGCTGGTCAGATCGCTCAGGGATTCGCGGCAACGCACCCGACGACTGCCATGGATCAAGGTAAACAGACCGGCTTGCGCGTCATCCACCTGCACCTCAATACCGCGCCGATGAGCCTCTTCGACGATGATCCGCGCATACGGATTGAACTCGGCTTCGGGGCCGGGGCCGAGAAACAACGGCTGGTTGATACCGTTCTTGCGCTTGATCGCAAAGGTCGACAAGTTGCGAAAACCGAGCTTGGCGTAAAGATTTTTCGCCTGACGGTTGTTGTGCAGCACCGACAGGTCCAGGTAACTCAGCCCACGGCTCATGAAGTGTTCGATCAAGTGCCGCACCAGCACTTCACCGACGCCTGGGCGGGAACATTGCGGATCCACCGCCAGGCACCACAGGCTGCTGCCGTTTTCCGGATCGTTGAATGCCTTGTGGTGATTGAGGCCCATGACGCTGCCGATAATCGCGCCGCTGTCCTCGTCTTCGGCCAGCCAGTACACCGGGCCGCCCTGATGATGGGGCGTCAGCAAACCTGCATCGATCGGCAGCATGCCGCGGGCCTGATACAGCTGATTGATCGCCTGCCAGTCCGCCTCGCTTTGCGCCCGACGAATGCGAAAACCGCGAAACACCCGGGTGGCCTGACGGTAATCGCTGAACCACAGGCGCAAAGTATCGGACGGGTCGAGAAACAGTTGCGCCGGTTCCAGCCCCAGCACTTGCTGGGGGGCGGCGACGTACAAGGCGATGTCCCGCTCACCGGGCTGCTCATTGAGCAACTCTTGGGCGAGGCTCGCCGCATCGGGAAAGGTATGGCCGATTAACAACCGGCCCCAACCGCAATGCACGGCGATGGGCACGGCGCTCAATGCGCTGCCGTCTTCGGCCAGGCGTGCCTGCAAGCGTTCGTAGGAGGGCGCCTGACCGCGCAACAGGCGTTGGCTGTAAGCCGTGGCGTGGGGTTTCATCGATCAGATTCCTTGTTCACTGAGCCACAGGTTCAGGGCCGCCAATTGCCACAGCTTGGAGCCGCGCAACGGGGTCAACTGGCCTTGCGGATCGGTCAGCAGGCGGTCGAGCATGGCGGGGTTGAACAAGCCGCGATCCTGACTCGGATCGAGCAGCAGTTCACGCACCCAATTCAGCGTATCGCCCTGCAAATGCTTGAGGCCAGGCACCGGGAAGTAACCCTTTTTACGGTCGATCACTTCACTGGGAATGACCAGCCGCGCTGCTTCTTTCAACACTTGCTTGCCGCCATCCGGCAGTTTGAATTTGCCCGGCACCCGCGCCGACAATTCCACCAGGCGATAGTCGAGAAACGGCGTGCGCGCTTCCAGGCCCCAGGCCATGGTCATGTTGTCGACCCGTTTGACGGGGTCGTCCACCAGCATCACGGTGCTGTCCAGGCGCAGGGCTTTGTCCACCGCCGCGTCGGCACCGGGTTGTGCGAAATGTTCCTTCACGAAGTCGCCGGCGGCATCGTTGGCTGTCAGCCATTTCGGTTGCACTGTGGCGGCATAGTCGGCATAGCTGCGGTCGAAAAACGCATCGCGATATGCCGCATACGGATCGCTCGCGCCGTCCACCTGCGGATACCAGTGATACCCGGCGAACAACTCGTCCGCGCCCTGGCCGCTCTGCACCACTTTGCAATGCTTGGCCACTTCCCGGGACAGCAGGTAGAAGGCAATGCAGTCATGGCTGACCATCGGCTCGCTCATGGCGCGGAACGCTGCCGGCAGTTGCTCGATGATCTCTTGTTCGTCGATACGCAGTTGATGGTGCCGGGTGCCGTAGTGTTTGGCGATCAAGTCCGAATACTGAAATTCATCACCGCGCTCGCCACCGGCATCCTGGAAACCGATGGAAAAGGTCGACAAGTCTTCTACCCCGACTTCGCGCAACAGCCCGACCAACAGACTCGAATCGACGCCACCGGACAGCAGTACACCGACATCCACCGCCGCCCGTTGACGGATCGCCACCGCTTCACGGGTGCTGTCGAGCACGCGATCGCGCCAGTCTTCGAGGGTCAGATTCAGTTCGTCGGCATGTTGGCCGTAGGGCAGGGTCCACCAGGTTTTCTGCTCGGTGGTGCCGTCGGCTTCGATACGCATCCAGCTGGCCGGGGGCAGTTTTTCGATGCCCGCCAGCAAGGTGCGAGGGGCCGGGACCACCGCGTGGAAGTTCAGGTAATGATTGAGCGCCACCGGATCGAGGATCGGGTTGATGTCGCCGCCCTTGAGCAATGCCGGCAATGCCGAGGCAAAGCGCAGGCGCTGACCAGTACGCGACAGATACAGCGGCTTCACACCGAGACGGTCGCGGGCGATGAACAGACGCTGGGCGTCACGTTCCCAAATGGCGAAGGCGAACATGCCGTTGAGCTTGGGCAACAGCGCTTCACCCCAGGCGTGATAGCCCTTGAGCAGCACTTCGGTGTCGCCACCGGAGTAGAAGGCATAACCGAGGCTTTCCAGCTCGGTGCGCAGTTCCGGGAAGTTGTAGATAGCGCCGTTGAAGGCCAGGGACAGGCCCAGTTGGTTATCGATCATCGGCTGCGCCGAGCCGTCCGACAGGTCCATGATTTTCAGGCGCCGATGGCCCAGGGCAATCGGGCCTTGGCTGTGGAAACCCCACGCATCAGGGCCGCGAGGGGCCAGGTGATGGGTGATTCGTTCAATGGCTGCGAGGTCCGCAGGTTGATGGTCGAAACGTAATTCTCCAGCTAATCCGCACATAAGTCCTTACCGGTTTTTCCGTTGGGGAGGGTCAATCGATACCCGCCAAAAACGGCGGGTACCCGGAAACTGACCCGGCTGAATCCCTGGAGTTTTAGACCGATAAGTTATAAGTCGGTGTATCAGACTTTTCCGCGGATCAACTGGCGCAAGGCAAAACGGTTGGGATGGCAGGCCTCGGCCACGGCTTTGGGCAAGGGCAAAGGCTCGTTCTCAAGCCATGCCGCCAACAGTTCGCCGGACAATGGCGCGGTGATCAAACCGCGAGAACCATGACCGCTGTTGACGTAAAACCCATCAAGCCACGGGCAGGGCACATCGGGCACTTGCCGGGCATCTTTGCTCAGCGCGGCATAGGCATTGGCGAAGCTGGTCTGATCGGCCAACGGTCCGACGATCGGCAGGTAATCGGGACTGGTGCAGCGGAACGCCGCGCGCCCTTCAAGCTGCTGCGGGTCCAGGTCTTGAACATGCAGGCGGGTGACCAGGTCGGTGGAGATTTCTTCGAGCAACGCCAGGTTGCCGAGGTGCTCGGCGACAGTCGGGGTCAGATCGTCACTCTTGAAATCGAAGCTGGCGCCAAGCGTGTGTTCGCCCAGACGTGCCGGTGCCACATAGCCTTCGGCGCAGACGACGGTCGCCAGGCTCTGGCTTTCAGGGGTTTGCGCCAGTCGGGTGATCTGGCCGCGAATGCGTTTGAGGGGCAGCTCGGCGCTCTGGGGGAAGCGTTTGATCTCGGCGGCACCGGCGAGAATCACCACGGGCGCGCTGGCCAGCAGTGTCTCGCCGTCCCAGGCCTGCCATTGATCCTCCACCTTGCGCAGTTCCAGCACCTCGCGATGGGGCAGCCACTGAATGTTCGTTGAAGACGCCTGCCACTGGCACAACGCAGGAGGATGAACCCAGCCGCCTTCGGGGAAGAACAGGCCGCCGTGCTCCAGTTCGATACCGGCCCGGGCCTGTGCTTGCGGTTGATCGAGCAGGTGTACCAGGCCTGGCGGAAAGGCCGTGGCCAATTGCGCCTGACGTTCGGCTTCCTTGGCATTGAAGGCCAGTTGCAAGACCCCGCAATCGTCCCAGTCGACGCCGCGCTGCAACTGTTCCAGCAGGCGCCGGGTGTAACCAAAACCGCTGACGATCAATTGCGACAGCGCGGTGCCGTGGGCCGAAAGCTTGAGGTACAGCACGCCCTGAGGGTTGCCCGAGGCTTCCTGCGCCAGTGCTTCGTGGCGCTCCAACAGGCTCACTTGCCAACCCCTTGCGGCAAGACTGGCGGCGCTGGCGCAACCGGCCAGCCCGGCACCGATCACCAGGGCGTGGCGCTCGCCGGTCGGCGGGGTTGGGCGAGCGAACCAGGGTTTAGTCGCGGCAGGTGGTGCGGTCTCTTCAGGCCAGCCAAGAAAGGTGCCCCGCAGGATCTCCCACTTGTGACCGATGCCTGGCGTGCGTTTCATCTTGAAGCCCGCCGCATTCAGCAGTCGGCGCACCCAACCGGTGCTGGTGAAGGTGCTGATGGTCGAGCCGGGTGCCGCCAGACGGGCCAGTTCGGCAAACAGCTCGGCAGTCCACATGTCGGGGTTTTTCGCCGGGGCGAAACCGTCGAGGAACCAGGCGTCGATCTGCGCGTCCAGTTGTGGCAACTGCTCCAGTGCATCGCCAATCAGCAGGGTCAGGGTGACGCGGCCATTGCCCAGCACCAGGCGCTGGAAACCTTGATGAATCGCCACGTATTGCGCCAGCAATTGATCGGCGAACGGCTTGAGATCCGGCCATAACGCCAGGGCCCGTTGCAGATCGGCGGTGCTCAGCGGGTACTTTTCGACACTGACAAAATGCAGCCGCGCACCGGCCACTGCGTGCTGTTCGAACAACTGCCAGGCACAGAGAAAATTCAGTCCGGTGCCGAAACCTGTTTCGCCAATCACCAGACGCCCGCCCGCCGGCAATGCTGCGAAGCGGTCGCGCAAATCGTTTTGCTCCAGAAACACGTAACGGGTTTCTTCAAGGCCCGACTGGTCGGAAAAGTACACATCATCGAACACCCGCGAACGCGGGCGACCTTGGTCGTCCCAGTCGAGCTGGGCGTGGGGCAATACAGGTTTCATGGCAGGCTCGGCAACGGCAAGACCGCCATTCTAGCCGATCGCCACGGTGGTGCTTGATCCGTGGCAAGTGCCACATTCGGGGGGCAGGGAGAATCGTCGTTTTGTGGCGAGGGAGCTTGCTCCCGCTCGGGTGCGAAGCAGCCGCAAGTTGGTTGTCTATGTACCCCCGGAGTACAAGTTTTTTGGTATCGGGACGGCTTCGCCGTCCAGCGGGAGCAAGCTCCCTCGCCACAGGGTTCGTATCAGTCTCAAAGATGGATTTGTCCTGCGCATGAGACGTCAATCCGCTAGTCTTGCTCAATCCTGGAAGGAGCGTCTCCATGTTCGAATCCGCCGAAATCGGTCATGCCATTGACAAAGAAACCTATGAAGCCGAAGTGCCGGCCCTGCGTGAAGCCTTGCTCGAAGCGCAGTTCGAACTTCGGCAGCAACACCGTTTTCCAGTGATCATTTTGATCAACGGCATCGAAGGGGCCGGCAAGGGCGAGACGGTCAAGTTGCTCAACGAATGGATGGACCCGCGCCTGATCGAGGTCCGCACCTTCGACCAGCAAACCGACGAAGAGCTGGCTCGACCACCCGCCTGGCGCTATTGGCGGATGCTCCCGGCCAAGGGGCGCATGGGGATTTTCTTCGGTAACTGGTACAGCCAGATGCTGCAAGGGCGGGTTCATGGTTTGTTCAAGGATCCGCGACTCGATCAAGCCATCAACGGCGCCGAACGGCTGGAGAAGATGTTGTGCGACGAAGGCGCGCTGATCTTCAAGTTCTGGTTTCACCTCTCCAAGAAACAAATGAAAGCGCGGCTCAAGGCGCTGAACGACGATCCGCTGCACAGCTGGCGCATCAGCCCGCTGGACTGGCAACAATCCGCGACCTACGACAAGTTCGTGAAGTACGGCGAACGGGTGCTGCGCCGTACCAGCCGCGACTATGCGCCGTGGCATGTGATTGCCGGCCTGGATGCGCGTTATCGCAGCCTGGCGGTCGGCAAGATTCTGCTCGAGGGCCTGCAGAGCGCACTCAAGAGACCCAGGATTCACCCGCACAAAGTCAGTGCCGCGCCCTTGTCTCCCAGCGTCGATCACGTGAATCTGCTCGACAGCCTGGACCTGACCCTGAACCTGGACAAGGACGATTACGAAGAGCAACTGATTACCGAGCAGGCACGGTTTTCCGGGCTGATGCGCGACAAACGCATGCGTCGTCACGCGTTGATCGCGGTGTTCGAGGGCAACGACGCGGCAGGCAAGGGCGGGGCGATCCGTCGGGTGGCCGCGGCACTCGACCCACGTCAGTACAACATCGTGCCGATCGCCGCGCCTACCGAAGAAGAGCGGGCGCAGCCGTATCTCTGGCGGTTCTGGCGGCATATTCCGGCGCGGGGAAAATTCACTGTGTTCGATCGTTCCTGGTATGGCCGGGTGCTGGTGGAGCGCATCGAGGGTTTTTGCAGCGAGGCGGACTGGTTGCGTGCCTACAGCGAGATCAACGACTTCGAAGAGCAGCTCGACGATGCCGGGGTGATCGTGGTCAAGTTCTGGCTGACCATCGACAAACAGACTCAGATGGAGCGCTTCCAGGAGCGCGAAGAGATCCCCTTCAAGCGTTTCAAGATCACTGAAGACGACTGGCGTAACCGCGACAAGTGGGACGATTACCGCGCCGCGGTCGGCGATATGGTCGACCGCACCAGCACCGAGGTATCGCCCTGGACCCTGGTGGAAGCCAACGACAAGCGCTGGGCGCGGGTCAAGGTATTGCGCACCCTCAATGAGGCGCTGGAAACAGCATTCGAAAAGTCCGACAAACGGGAGAAGAAACTGCAAAAGCGCAAGCGCTGAGCCGATGGTTACGCATACGCGGGGTGAATGATTGTCGCGGTCAGTCATGAGTGGGACTTATGCTCGATCCAACTCCCGACTGACAACAACAATGAGGTGTATGCCATGCGTGAAGTGGTGATCGTCGACAGCGTGCGGACCGGCCTGGCCAAATCCTTTCGCGGCAAGTTCAACATGACCCGTCCCGATGACATGGCGGCCCACTGTGTCAACGCGCTGCTCACGCGCAATGACGTCGACCCGTCCAGCGTCGAGGATTGCATCGTCGGCGCCGGTTCCAACGAAGGTGCCCAGGGTTACAACATCGGTCGCAACGTCGCGGTGCTGTCGCACCTGGGCATCGGCACGGGTGGCATGACCCTTAACCGCTTCTGTTCGTCGGGCTTGCAGGCCATCGCGATTGCCGCCAATCAGATCGCTTCCGGTTGCAGCGACATCATCGTCGCCGGCGGTGTCGAGTCGATCAGCCTGACCATGAAAAGCGTCAATACCGACCACCTGATCAACCCGCTGCTGAAAGAGCAGGTGCCAGGTATCTATTTCCCCATGGGCCAGACGGCCGAGATCGTCGCGCGTCGTTACAGCGTCAGTCGTGAAGAGCAGGATCTGTACGCCCTGCAAAGCCAGCAACGTACCGCTCTGGCGCAGGCCGCCGGGTTGTTCAACGATGAAATCGTGCCGATGGCGGTGAAGTATCGCGTTGAAGACAAGGCCACCGGCCAGGTGCAGATCCTCGACGGCATTGTCGATCACGACGACTGCAACCGCCCCGACACCACCCTGCAAAGCCTGGCGGGATTGAAACCGGTGTTTGCCGAAGACGGCTCGGTAACGGCCGGCAACTCTTCGCAGCTGTCCGACGGTGCTTCGATGACCCTGGTGATGAGCCTGGAAAAAGCCCTGGCGCTGGGGCTCAAGCCCAAAGCCTTCTTTCGCGGTTTCACCGTGGCCGGGTGCCAGCCGGACGAGATGGGCATCGGCCCGGTGTTCTCGGTGCCGAAGTTGCTCAAGGCCAAGGGGTTGCAGATTGCCGACATTGATTTGTGGGAGCTCAATGAAGCGTTCGCCTCGCAATGCCTGTACAGCCGCGATCGGCTGGAAATCGACAACGACAAATACAACGTCAATGGCGGCTCGATTTCCATCGGCCACCCGTTCGGCATGACCGGTTCGCGTCAGGTCGGGCACATCGTGCGCGAGTTGCAGCGGCGTAACCTGCGTTACGGCATCGTTACCATGTGCGTGGGGGGCGGGATGGGGGCTACGGGGTTGTTTGAGGCGGTGCGGTAATTCCGTGAGGTCGCCTTCGCGGGCAAGCCTCGCTCCTTGTATGTTGCGCTTACACCCCGCGAGAGCAGTTATGCTCGCGGGTGTTGTCATCTCGATGACATGTTCATGCTCAAAGCCTGCATCCGCTCGATATAAGCCTGGATCTCCTTCTCGGCCGTCGCCGGATTATCGAACGGCCCCTCCAGGGTCTGTTCCCGGGTGGTGAAATACAACTCCCCATTGACACGACACAACCGGTCACAGCGAAAGTGCGTGGCGGGGGTGGTGTCCTGGGCGCGCATGCCGTACATGGGCGATCTCCTGCAGAGGGCGGTTTCAATGAGCTTATGCATGAACCCTTTGCAACGCCTGGCGAGCTGATCGACGGCATCCCGTCAATGTCATGGTGCGACCCGCACAGTTTCATTCGCGGCCCGAGGGCAACTGTCCCTGTGTCGCGCTTCGGTCTGAGCCTAGAATGAGCATTCTTGCCAATGGGCTTCGGGGGCAGCATGCATATTTCATCGGGTCGCTGGGTGTACGGTTTATTCCTGGCCTTGCTGACCGCGTTGTTGTGGGGAATTCTGCCGATCAAACTCAAGCAAGTGCTGCTGGTGATGGACCCAGTGACAGTGACCTGGTTTCGCCTGATGGTGTCCGGCGGGTGCCTGTTCATATATCTGGCGGCGACCAGACGCTTGCCGAGTCGCAAAGTCCTCGGCCCGCGCGGTGGCTGGTTGGTGTTGATGGCGGTACTCGGACTGGTCGGCAACTACGTGCTGTACCTGATGGGCCTGAACCTGCTCAGCGCCGGCACCGCACAACTGGTGGTGCAGATGGGCCCGATCATGTTGCTGATCGCCAGTCTGTTCGTGTTCAAGGAGCGTTTCAGCGTGGGGCAGGGGATTGGCCTGCTGGTGCTGCTGATCGGCTTTGCACTGTTCTTCAATCAGCGCCTGGGCGAGTTGCTCACCTCCCTGACCGATTACACCGCGGGTGTGCTGATGGTGCTGTTGGCGTCGACGGTCTGGACCTTCTATGCCTTGGGCCAGAAGCAGTTGCTCACGGTGTGGAATTCGTTGCAGGTGATGATGGTGATTTACCTGTTCTGCGCGCTGTTGCTGACGCCGTGGGTGCATCCGCTGGAAGCACTGCAACTGAGCCCGCTGCAAGGCTGGCTGCTGCTGGCGTGCTGCTTGAACACCCTGATCGCGTATGGCGCCTTCGCCGAAGCCCTGGCCCATTGGGAAGCGTCGCGGGTCAGCGCGACGCTGGCGATCACGCCGCTGGTGACCTTTGCCGCGGTGGCCGTGGCGGCCTGGTTATGGCCTGATTTTGTGCATGCCGAAACGATCAACGGTCTGGGTTATGGCGGGGCTGTGCTGGTGGTGCTCGGGTCGGCGCTGGTGGCGTTGGGGCCATCGTTGATCGCCGGGCTCAGGGCACGGCGGGTGCGGATGGCAGCCAGTTAGACCGCGTTATCGTTCATCGCGGGCAAGCCACGCTCCCACAGGTTCTGGGTCGCTCACGGGTGTTGTGATTGACACAAATCCTGTGGGAGCGTGGCTTGCCCGCGATGACTGACTGTCGGGCGCTAGAGAACTCAGCCCTTGGCCCCTGCCTCCAGCATATTCTCCGGCCTCACCCACGCATCGAACTCTTCATTGGTCAGATACCCCAACTTCAACGCCGCCTCACGCAGTGTCAGCCCCTCGCTGTAGGCCTTCTTGGCAATCTCGGCTGATTTGTCGTAGCCGATGTGCGGGTTCAGCGCCGTCACCAGCATCAAGCCTCGTTCCAGATGCTCGGCCATTTTCTCGGCATCCGGTTCCAGGCCGGCGATGCAATGCTGCTGGAAGTTGCTGCAGCCGTCGCCCAGCAAGCGGATCGATTGCAGCAGGTTGTGGATGATCACCGGTTTGAACACGTTCAATTGCAGATGCCCCTGACTGGCGGCAAAACCGATGGCGACGTCGTTGCCCAACACCTGACAGGCCAGCATCGACAACGCTTCGCACTGGGTCGGGTTGACCTTGCCGGGCATGATCGAGCTGCCCGGCTCGTTGGCCGGCAGTTTCACTTCGGCAAGTCCGCCACGTGGCCCGGAGCCCAGCAGGCGCAGGTCGTTGGCGATTTTCATCAGGGTCACGGCGAGGGTTTTCAGGGCGCCGGACAGCGTGGTCAGTGGCTCATGACCGGCCAGTGCGGCGAATTTGTTCGGCGCGGTGACGAACGGCAGGCCGGAGAGGGCGGCCAGTTCGGCGGCGATCGCTTCGCCAAAACCGTGGGGTGAGTTCAACCCGGTGCCGACCGCGGTGCCGCCCTGGGCCAGTTCACAAACCGCCGGCAACGCGTTGCGGATCGCCCGCTCGGCGTAATCCAGTTGTGCGATGAACGCCGAGAGTTCCTGACCGAAGGTAATCGGCGTGGCGTCCATCATGTGGGTACGACCGGTCTTGACCAGTTTCATGTGCCGCGCGGACAGCTCCGCCAAGCCGCCGGACAACTCAGCGATCGCCGGCAGCAAATGCTGTTGCACCGCCTGAACCGTCGCGATGTGCATGGCCGTGGGAAAGCAATCGTTGGAACTCTGGGAGCGGTTGACGTGATCGTTGGGGTGCACCGGGCTCTTGCCACCGCGCGGGTTGCCGGCCAGTTCGTTGGCGCGACCGGCGATCACTTCGTTGACGTTCATGTTGCTCTGGGTGCCGCTGCCGGTCTGCCAGACCACCAGCGGGAACTGGTCGTCATGTTGGCCGTCGAGCACTTCGTCGGCCGCTTGTTCGATCAGGCGGGCGATGTCGGCGGGCAGGTCGCCATTACGATCGTTGACGCGTGCCGCGGCTTTCTTGATCAGGGCCAGGGCATGCAACACAGCCAGCGGCATGCGTTCGTTGCCAATGGCGAAATTAATCAGCGAGCGTTGCGTCTGAGCGCCCCAGTAAGCGTCATCCGGGACTTCCACCTGGCCCAGGCTGTCGGTTTCGATACGGCTCATCATGCACACTCCTGTAGGTCTGATAGCGCAGTTTAGGCTGTGATCGCCGGTTGTGGTTCCATCAGTCTGGAATTTGACCGTTCGACCCCTCTAAATCAGTCGCGACAAGGCTTGGGGTTGAGCGACACACTTTTTTAGGCGCAGAATGGGCGCCCTTGGGGTTATACCTCGCCTGCTAGAAAAGGAAACTCGATGACTCGTCTTCGTGCCATCTGTACCGCGGTTGCACTGGTTTGCGCCAGCGGCCAGGTTTTTGCCGATACCGCCAGCCACAACGCCAGTGCCGAAGCTTTCCTGACCCTGGCGCACGCTGACAAACTGGGCACTCCGGTGTACATGCAAGTGCAGCAAATGTTCGCTCAGCGCTTTGAACAGACCAAAGCCCCTGAGTCGAAGAAAGCCGTTCTGGAAACTTATCAGGCCAAGGCCAACGCAGCGCTGGACGCAGCCATTGGCTGGAACAAGCTGAAGCCGGACATGGTCAAGCTCTACACCACCAACTTCAGCGAATCCGAGCTCAAGGATCTGGTGGCGTTCTACCAGTCGCCACTGGGCAAGAAAGTCCTGGAAAAAATGCCGCAGCTGACTCAGCAATCGGCCCAGATGACTCAAGCCAAGCTGGAAAGCGCGGTGCCTGTGGTCAACAAACTGCTGGCTGACATGACTAACGAGCTGGATCCTAAAGCCGGCGCCGCTGCTCCTGCAGCCAAGAAAAAGCCTTAAGCGGAGCCGGGTATGACCATGCAACAACGCATCGAATCGACGCTGGGGCTGCTACAGCCCGAGCACCTGCAAGTGCTGGATGAAAGCCATATGCACAGCCGTGGGTTGCAGACCCACTTCAAGGCGGTGGTGGTCAGCCGGCAGTTCGAAGGGCTCAATCGCGTCAAGCGTCACCAGAAGGTGTACGGCACTTTGGGCGAACTGATGGGCGAGTTCCATGCGTTGGCGCTGCATACCTACACGCCGGAGGAATGGGCGCAGATCGATGCGGCTCCGGCCTCGCCGACCTGTGCTGGCGGCAGCAAGCATTAACCCTTGGTTTTTTGCTAGAATCCGCAACGCGCCGCTTACCCGGCGCGTTTTTTTTCGCATCCGGTTCACCCCTTACGAGGGTAGCCACCTGGAGAATTACCCATGACACAACAGATTGTCGTGGCGGCACTGTATAAGTTCGTCACCCTGGAAAATTACGTTGATCTGCGTGAGCCACTGCTGCAAGCGATGATCGACAACGGCATCAAAGGCACGCTGCTGATCGCCGAAGAAGGCATCAACGGCACCGTGTCCGGCAGCCGCGAAGGCATCGACGGGCTGATGGCCTGGCTCAAGAACGACCCGCGCATGGACGACATCGACCACAAAGAGTCGTACTGCGACGAACAGCCGTTCTACCGCACCAAAGTCAAACTCAAGAAAGAAATCGTCACCCTGGGCGTTGAGGGCGTGGACCCGAACAAAAAGGTCGGCACCTATGTGGATCCGCAGAACTGGAACGCGCTCATCAGCGATCCGGAAGTGCTGTTGATCGACACCCGTAATGACTACGAAGTCTCGATCGGCACCTTCGAAGGCGCCATCGATCCGAAGACCACCAGTTTTCGCGAATTCCCCGACTACATCAAAGCCAACTTCGACCCGGCCGTGCACAAGAAAGTCGCGATGTTCTGCACCGGTGGCATTCGCTGCGAGAAGGCGTCGAGCTACATGCTCAGCCAGGGTTTCGACGAGGTCTATCACCTCAAGGGCGGCATCCTGAAGTACCTCGAAGAGGTGCCGCAGGAAGAAACCAAATGGCAGGGCGACTGCTTCGTGTTCGATAACCGTGTGACCGTTCGTCACGATCTCAGCGAAGGCGACTACGATCAATGTCATGCCTGTCGTACGCCCGTCAGCGTTGAAGACCGCGCATCCGAGCACTATGTGGCCGGCATCAGTTGCCCGCATTGCTGGGATAAGCTGAGCGAGAAAACCCGTCGCAGTGCCATCGACCGGCAGAAGCAGATCGAACTGGCCAAGGCGCGCAACATGCCGCACCCGATCGGTTACAACTACAAGCAATCCGCTTCCGAGGCTTGAACCATGTCTGCACGCCTGCTCTATGTGATGGATCCGATGTGTTCCTGGTGCTGGGGCTTCGCTCCGGTGGCCAAAGCGCTGGTTGAGCAGGCGCAGGCGGCGGGTGTGGAGTTGCATCTGGTGGTGGGTGGTTTGCGCACCGGCAGTGGCGCGGCGCTGGAGCCGACCACCCGGCGCTATATTCTTGAGCACTGGCAGGCGGTTCACGAGGCCACCGGCCAGCCGTTCAAGTTTGAAGGCGCGTTGCCCGACGGGTTTGTCTACGACACCGAGCCTGCCTGTCGGGCGCTGGTGACTGCGCGCAGCCTGGCGCCGGATTGCGCCTGGACACTGCTCGGGCTGATCCAGCATGCGTTCTATGCTGAAGGTCGCGACGTTACCCGTGCCAGCGTGTTGGTGGAACTGGCGGAGCAGGCCGGTTTGCCACGCATCGAATTTGCCGCAGCGTTCGATCGTGCCGATCAGCACGCTGCGACCGCCGCCGATTTCACTTGGGTCCAGGACCTGGGTATTGCCGGTTTTCCGACCTTGCTGGCAGAGCGCAATGGTCAATTGGCGCTGCTGACCAATGGCTATCAGCCCTTGAGCGAGTTGTCACCGTTGCTCGGCCGCTGGCTGGAGCGCGCTGCCTGTGCATGATCTGCCCGATGATGCAGCAGCTCCCAAACGTGTCGATCGGCTGAGCTGGGCGGAAGTCCGCCGCCTGGCCCTACACCATAAAAAATCCCTGTGGATCGCCAACGGCGTTGCGGTATTGGCAACGCTGTGCAGCGTGCCGATCCCGTTGCTGTTGCCGTTGCTGGTGGATGAAGTGCTGCTGGGGCATGGTGACGTTGCGCTGAAAATCATGAACCACGCGCTGCCCGACGTCTGGCAGAAAGCCGCGGGTTATATCGGCCTGATGCTGCTGGTGACCCTGGCGCTGCGTTGCGCCGCGTTGTTGTTCAACGTGGTGCAGGCGAAATTGTTTGCGGCGCTGGCCAAGGACATTGTGTATCGGATTCGGGTGCGGTTGATCGACCGGCTCAAGCGCATCTCGCTGGGCGAATACGAAAGCCTGGGTAGTGGCACGGTGACCACGCATCTGGTCACCGACCTGGACACGCTGGACAAATTCGTCGGCGAAACCCTCAGTCGTTTCCTCGTGGCGATGCTGACACTGGTGGGCACCGCATCGATCCTGATGTGGATGCACTGGAAACTCGCGCTGCTGATCCTGCTGTTCAACCCGCTGGTGATCTACGCCACGGTGCAGTTGGGCAAGCGGGTCAAACATCTGAAGAAGCTCGAGAACGACAGCACCTCACGCTTCACCCAAGCCTTGACCGAAACCCTGGACGCCATCCAGGAAGTGCGTGCCGGTAATCGTCAGGGTTTTTTCCTCGGACGGTTGGGGCAACGAGCGCGGGAAGTGCGCGATTACGCGGTGAGCTCGCAGTGGAAAACCGATGCATCGAATCGGGCCAGCGGTTTGCTGTTCCAGTTCGGCATCGATATTTTCCGCGCCGCGGCCATGCTCACCGTGCTGTTTTCCGACCTGYCCATCGGCCAGATGCTGGCGGTGTTCAGCTACCTGTGGTTCATGATCGGTCCGGTGGAACAGCTGCTCAATCTGCAGTACGCCTTTTATGCCGCTGGTGGTGCGCTGTCGCGGATCAACGAGTTGCTGGCCCGTGCCGACGAGCCGCAATACACCGGCAGCGTCGACCCGTTTCAGGGGCGCGACACGGTGGGCATCGAAGTTCAGGGACTGAGTTTCGGCTACGGCGACGAGTTGGTGCTGAACCAAATGAACCTGTCGATTGCCCCCGGTGAAAAAGTCGCGATTGTCGGCGCCAGCGGTGGAGGCAAAAGTACTCTGGTGCAGTTGCTGCTGGGCTTGTACACGCCGCTGGCCGGGACTATCCGTTTCGGTGGTTCGACTCAGCAAGAAATCGGCCTGGAAACCGTACGCGAAAATGTCGCCGTGGTCCTGCAACATCCCGCCCTGTTCAACGACACCGTGCGCGCCAACCTGACCATGGGCCGCGAACGCAGTGACGAGGCCTGCTGGCAGGCACTGGAAATTGCTCAGTTGCAACACACGGTGCGTGAACTGCCCAATGGCCTGGACAGTATCGTCGGGCGATCCGGCGTGCGTTTATCCGGCGGGCAGCGTCAACGCCTGGCGATTGCCCGAATGGTGTTGGCCGAGCCCAAAGTGGTGATCCTCGACGAAGCCACGTCCGCACTGGACGCGGCCACTGAGTACAACCTGCACCAGGCGCTGGCGCGGTTCTTGAGCCACCGCACCACGTTGATCATTGCGCATCGATTGTCGGCCGTGAAGCAGGCCGATCGGGTGCTGGTGTTCGATGGCGGGCAGGTTGCCGAGGATGGCGACCATCAGCAGTTGATTGCCGATGGTGGTTTGTACGCCAAGCTGTATGGGCATTTGCAGCAGCACTGATAAAGTCGCGAAGTCATTTCCAGGTCACTTGCAGTGCACCAGGGCTACCGTCATAACCAAATTGCTTCATGACGACGGCGCATGAGTCGCAAGGCGCCATAGTGGTGGCTATCGTGATGGAATCAAGATCTTTAGGGTCAGGGTATTTGGTTCGTATGACGCTGATGAGCTTGCTTTCGGTGTCCAGCGAAGTGGGGCGAGATGTGAGCGCAGGCGTGTACGTCTCAATATTGTCGATGGTGTGGGGGATCGCCTGTAGCTTGCCTTGGGGAGTTACGCTAAGTGCCGTCTCCGGGAAGCGCATTCCATTATCTATATTGAAGTAACTCGTACTGCCGACTTTTACTTCATCCATATTTCTGTTTTTGGCAAACAACGGCAAAAAGCCGGTGTCACGCTTGCTACCGGATACGCTGACATACACTTCACGCACCCCTGCCTTGGTCTTGATTTCGACGAACGCAATGTTCCTGGGGTTGTGCAAAGGCCGACCGGTTTTTTGCCTGATAAGTTCTTGTAGTTGCCGCATTGTGTCATCGATTTTTAATGCCTTGGGTCCGCCCTGAACCGACGACTCCAAGGTTATGACGGTTTTCTGAAACAGTGTGTTGAAAACCTCCGCAGTCGTATCCCGCACGCTGTCCGGCGTAGCCTTGGACAAGGACCAGGTCGCGGCGCCATCGGTGGAGTTCCTGATGATCATTCTTGTGGAGTGATCGAACAGGGCCGCTTCTGCTGGGCTGGTATCGACCTTGAGCAATCTGAGCGTATCGGGCGGATTGGCATGGCTACCGATCGAAATGGCAATTTCATCCATGGCTCTCAATGCGCGCTCCACCGCTTCCTGGCCATGGATTCTTACCATGTTATTGGAGTTCAGTGAGCCGGTGTACACCACCATTAACTCTTTCCTCAGTTCGTCAGGAAGGGTGTCGGCYTTTCTGAAGGTCAGGAGGTCTTTAGCGCTTTGGCCCTTTGCGCGCGAGGTAACGTAAAAGTCTCCCGCGCTCAGCCGCGTGAACACGTAATGTTTTGAACCGTCGATTGACTCTACGATAGTTGCGCCCACGCGAAATTTATCGACGAGTTTTTGCCCGGATACGGGAACGCTGACCATGACCCGCCCATACATCCCTTTCTGAAACTCCAGTACGGCCTTGAGGGATGAATTGGCAGCTATTGAGGACACTTGCATCGGTGCCCTGCCTGTTGCGGGGGTGTAAATGGCGTCTCCGAACCAGGGGGCCCAGCCTTTGGTTTCATCGAAAGTAGCGATAGCAGGGGTAGGAGCCGGGTCGCGAGTGACGTAGCTTGTTTGACACAGCTCGGGACCAGGGGCGCGACGTACCCGGCAAGGCAAGGATCTGAACATTGCCTGATCATCAATCAAGTCGGCACGGCGCAGTTGGTTGCCGTCCAGACGATAGGGAATGTCATCAACGAACAGTGTGGTTCGACCATCGATCTCAAGTACTTCACGGACATGGGCGTCTTTCGGAAGTTCTACCAGGACGTGGGATTCGGTAGGAGATAACGTTTTGAAGGTTGACCGGCCCTGTACGAGGTTTTTGCTGTGATTGTGCAGGCGGGGGCCGTAGGGCAAGGATGTCACTGGATCGACGGGGTGGAATCGGGTCAGGTCCGATGGGCTGGTATTGCGCACAAGTACATCATCGACACCGTTGACCGTTGCCAGTCGATCACCGCTTGCCAGCGGCTTCCAGCGCCCCGGATCGGTCGTCTGGGGCAGGTTGTGCACCAGTCGGTAGCTGTCGGCGTGTCCTGTCAGTTTCTTGAACCCGCTAACACCAATGCGTCCCGCCGTATGCAGTCCTTTCCACGCACCGCTTCCCAGTGTCTTGAGTAGTGTCGGGACCCCATCCAGCGGATTGAGGTTGCTCAGGGAAGCGGTCAGGAGTTTTCGGGTCAATGTTGAAAAGGAAGGCAGACTTGCTTTGACGGTCATTTGCGAGGCTTTGGCGCCCGCCCTGATCAGCCGCACCGAACCTGACATGAATTTCCCGACTGGGGTGAGGAATGAAGCCAGGTCCAGCACGACTCCGGCTACGCCTATGAGTATCTGCTCAATTTTGCCCGACAAAATGTCCTCGATACTGCCCCAGAAGGGTACAAGCCCTTTGGCTATTTCCAGGGTCGTACTGATCCTTTGTTCGCTTCTGGTCCTGATGGTGTCGAATGCCGTCACGCCGCGAGACTGGGTACGCAACAGCTGTTCGTCGACGAACAGGAAGTTCGTTGCAATGTAGTGGGCCACTGCATTCAAACGGGAGGATGCCAGCGCTGTTACTTCGCTATCGTTAACGGCTGCGATTGGCGATACAACTGTGGGCACGTCGCCTACCACGCCGAGGATCGCCACGCAGTACGCTCTTTCAGCAGGCTGCGTGCCATTTAAGTGAGCGGCCCAATCGAGAAGCAGCGTAGTGCTGATTTCAGCAGTATATGTTTGTCCGGGGATCGAGGCGTGCAATGGAAACGTGGTGCGAACCCCGTTGACTGTTGAAACTCTCAGGTGGGGTCGACGACGAATGACGCCAGCATTCGGGATCAGTTCGTAATAGGTAATTTCATGATTGTGGGTCACCTGTAGAACGAAACCTTTTCTTGGCCGGATGTCTCCCCTTGCCTTGATGAGTTTTTCGTCCAGGTGCAGGCTCAGCAAGCGGACGTCACCCCGTTCAAGGGCCTGGCGGTCGGTCAGTGGCAGTGAGGTCAGCAAACTGGCGATCAGGGGCTGATAGGCCGTCCTGATTTTCGAGAGGTAGTTTGTGAAGTTTGTTTCAAACTGCGTGTTGATATCGGGCAACGTCTTGCCTCCGTATCTGGTAATCACACGCCTTTCGATCCCCTCATGATCCTTGCGAAAGAGTTCCTCATGACGCAGGATTCGCTTGTCGTCGATCTTGATCCAGTGACGGGTTCGTGTTTTTCCGTCGGACCGGGTTACAAACCATTTTCTCTTGTCATCGAATTGGCCGTCGGCATAGACATCCAGGAATGCATAGCCTGGCAGCTTCAATGAGGGCGTGTCTTTGGGGCCGCCGCTCGGTGGATCATCGCGCAGCAACTTGAGCCCGTCCGATTCGAACATGGCCTCGCCAAACAGATCATCCTTTACCCGTTTGGCCATCTTCAATCTTTCAGGGGGTGGCAAGTCCAGTGCCATAATGGCGTTGTTCAGGCTCTTGCTGTGGCTTTCCAGCGCCGCCATCGCCCGCTTCATATCGTCCTCGTCGTAATCGGATTTTGTTCGCGATTGAACGATGCCGCAGCAGACCGCCCATTCCAGTGCCGGCCCCATCCTCAGTCGAGTTATCTGCTCAAGTTGTTCGGGCGAGGCGTCGGCGCTCCGGCTCAGGGGCAAGTCGACGAGTTGTTGAAAGGACAGCGCTTGCAATCGATCAAGGCCGAGTTCATCTGCCAGCAGCACGCCGTGCATGAAGTTCACCCACACCACCGAACTTTTGTAAGGAAGGTCGGACGGGATATCGCGCACAGCGAAGTCCTTTGAGAGGCGGGTCTCGAACACCCGCGCGAGAAAGGCCGCCTCTTTTGCATCGGTCACCCGGTTGGTGCGCAGCAAGTGCTGTTCAAAATCGCTGCGCAGGGCCTGGTAGCTTTTGCCCCAGTGAGCCGTGTCTTGCCAGCGGAATCCGGCGACTTCCTGCGGCTCATCCGCTGACGGGGCTTGCAAGTAAAGGCATATGGCTTTGCATACGAGCTGATGGCGCACGGACGCCGAAGTTTGTTCGCCAGGGCCTGCGCCATACCACCTGAGCATCTTGAGCAGCCTGTCCCCCAGCTCTTTCGCTTCGACTGTGTTCAGTATTCGCTGGAGGAATACAGACGGCGTTGCTCGCAGTTGATCCATGGAGGTGGAAGCCAGTACCGAGGCGCCAAGATGACCGATTAACGAACGCTTGCCATTCAGGAAAGCCTTCACGATGTTGGTGATTTGAACATCGATGCGTTTTGCCTTGTAAGTGTCGATGGTCATGTGTTGCGC
>NZ_JBFTML010000070.1:0-24021 GCF_056396925.1 Pseudomonas sp. 05N433
GAGTACCTGGCGATCCTGATCCTGGATTTTTCCATCCTCAAATCCGGCGGCGACAGCGGCATCAACCTTGATGCGTTTGATCGCGGTCATGTGTTCAGCGGCACACCGTCAATCGGCTTGCTGTTCTGCTTCGCGGCATTTATCGGCTTTGAGGCGACGACTATTTACGGCGAAGAGGCCAAGAACCCGCAGCGTACTATCCCGATTGCCACCTACAGTTCTGTGTTGCTGATCGGTGGGTTCTACGCGCTGTCGGTGTGGTCGATGGTGGTGGGCGTGGGCGCGGACAAGATCGTGCCGATGCTGCAGGCCTTGCAGGATCCCACGACGTTTATCTACGGCATGTCCGATCACTTTGTCGGCCCCTGGCTGACTCAGATTATCCGGGTGCTGTTCATGGTGAGTATCTATGCCGGCCTCCTGGCCTTTCATAACGCCGCCGCGCGTTATTTTTACGCGATCGGCCGTGATGGCCTGTTGCACAGTCTGTTGGGCACCACTCACCGCGTGCATCAGAGCCCCCATATGGGTTCGGTGTTGCAGAGCCTGATTGCTGCTGTGGTGGTACTGATTTTCGCTGCATTGGATGCGGACCCGATCCTGCAACTGTTCGCCTGGTTCTCCAACCTCGCCACCCTCTGCGTCATTTTACTGATGGCGCTGACGTCGGTAGCGGTCTGCGTCTACTTTCAGCGTCATCCCGAGCTTAACGTCGGGATATGGCGCGGGCGCATCCTGCCTGTTTTCTCCTCCCTGGCATTGGTGCTCGTGCTGGGGCTGGCGGTGGTGCATTTCGACGTGTTGACCGGGGCCAGCCAGCTATTGTCCTACGGACTCTGCGCCATCATTCCCGCGGCCCTGATCATCGGCGTCATGCTCGCCGCGCGCTTGCGAAAGATCTCCCCGCAACGGTTTCTCGCCTTGGGCAGCCACAAGCTTTAAGGCCGCACTCGTTACTGCTCGACTAACCAGACAATTCCAGCCTGCCGTTGCCCGGCATGGCTCGTCAGTGTGTGAAAGGAAGGTTTCAAATGCACAACTACAAGATGCTCATCAATGGCGTTCAGGTCGCCGGTGAACAGGGCCAGTTTGATGTGATCAACCCGGCCACCGGTGCTGCATTCGCCCAATGCCCCGCCGGCTCGCTGGCGCAACTCGACCAGGCGGTCGACGCTGCACAAGCGGCGTTCAAAAGCTGGCGGCACAGCACCCACGCAGACCGTTGCGAGCGCCTGTTGGCGGTTGCGGCGGATATCGAGCGGGAGGCAGAGTCACTGGCCCGACTGATTGTGCTGGAACAAGGTAAACCACTGGAACTGGCGTTTTCCGAAGTCATGGGGTCCGCCGCCTGGACCCGCTATGCGGCCGGGCAGGAGATTGCCGTGGAGCTGGTGGAGGAAACCCCCACCCAGCGGATCGAGTTGCATCGCAAGCCTTTGGGTGTGGTGGCGTCGATCACGCCGTGGAACTGGCCATTCATGATCGCCGTCTGGCACATCATGCCGGCGCTGCGAGCCGGTAACTGTGTGATCAGCAAACCGTCGAGCCTGACCCCGCTGAGCACCTTGCGCCTGGTGGAGATCATCGCCCGCCATGTGCCTCACGGCGTGATCAATTGCCTGACGGGCGAGCAAGGTTTCGGCAGTGCAATCACTTCGCATACCGGCATTCAGAAGATTGTGTTCACCGGCTCGACCGCCACCGGACAAAGCGTCATGCGCGGCGCCGCCAACAACCTCAAGCGCCTGACGCTGGAGCTGGGTGGTAATGACGCGGCAATCGTCCTGCCCGGTACGCCGGTTGAGGCGGTGGTCGAGGAGATTTTCCAGGCGGCGTTTCTCAACATGGGCCAGACCTGCGCGGCCCTCAAGCGCCTGTATATCCATGAATCGCAGTACCAGGCCTTCGCTGATGCGCTGACCCTGATTGCGACGCGCCAAGTGGTGGGCGATGGCCTGGAAGCTGGCGTCACCTTTGGACCGGTGCAAAACCTTGAGCAATTGGAGCTTGTCGACGCGCTGGTCGCTGACGCGCGAGCACAAGGCGCGCGCGTGCTGTGCGGCGGCGCGCGTCTGGATCGTCCCGGCTTTTTTTATCCACCCACCTTGGTCGCGGACGTGACAGATGGCCAGCGCCTGGTCGACGAGGAACAGTTCGGTCCTGTGTTGCCCTTGATCGCGTACCGGGATGTCGAGGATGTGCTGCGGCGCGCCAATGCCGGTGACATGGGGCTGGGCGGATCGGTCTGGGGGCCGGATGTCGAGCAGGCCCAGGCACTGGCCAGCCGCCTGGAAAGCGGCGTTGCATGGGTCAATTGCCACGCGCAGATTCAGCCGAATACGCCGTTTGGCGGCAGCAAGATGTCCGGGTTTGGCGTCGAGTTCGGCCTTGAGGGGCTGCTGGAGTTCACTGGCCAGCAACTGCTGTTTGTCCGCCCTTTTAAAGGCGCACCACAAGGAGCTTGAGCCATGCGCAATCCATCACGCCATCCCGTGTTTGGTAGCACGCTTGTGTGCACATTGGTTCTATGTGCCATCAATCAGGCCCAGGCCTATGAGTTGTACAGTGATGAGAGCCGTCACCTCAACGCAGACATGACCGCCGTGTTCGGCCAGTTCAACAGTCGCAAGAACTACGACGGCACACCCGGTGGATCTACCTGGCGCGAAGGCTTCATCAAGTACGGCTTGAATGGCGACCAGTCCCTGGCGGGCAATGGCACCGCGTATGGGGCATTCGCCCTGGTCAGTTCCGCCACCTGGGGCGACGGCGACCCAGGCGRCAATTCCCTGGGAACCGAGCGCACAACAAAGATCGAAGACGCCTACCTGGGCTGGCGCTCCGGCGACCTGTTCCCTGCGTTAGGCAAGGACGGGGTTGATATTTCCGGCGGGCGCCAGGTGGTCAAGCTGGGCCGAGGGTTCCTGATCAACGATGACGGACTGAACCTGGGCGAGGGTCCGGCCAATGGCACTATGAACCGTGGGGGCGCTTATTACCTGGCTGCACGGCATGCGTTCGATCAAACCGCGCTGTTGCGCCTGGGTGGGCAAGATGGCCTGCACGGCAGTCTGGTGTGGCTCAAATCCGACAACCGCGTCCAGGCCGAAACCGAACTGGCCGCCGGCACGCTGGATTACACCACCCAGCCGGGTACGATCGGGTTGACCTGGGTACACGGCATCGACGTGAGCGATCAATGGGCCA
Organism: Pseudomonas sp. 05N433; assembly: GCF_056396925.1. Lineage (NCBI taxonomy): Bacteria > Pseudomonadati > Pseudomonadota > Gammaproteobacteria > Pseudomonadales > Pseudomonadaceae > Pseudomonas > Pseudomonas sp. 05N433. Next base: position 3,208 of record NZ_JBFTML010000070.1, read on the forward strand.
CCGACGTTCAACGCCAGCGCAAAGGCATGAACGTCTACAGCGTTCGCGGTGAAGGCGATGCGGGCATCGAGAACGTCAGCCTGGCGTTCGAATACGCCTGGCAGGACAAGGACGCCGGGCCTGAGAAAGCCTGGTACGGCGAAGCGGGCTACACCTTCGCCGATACCGCCTGGGCGCCCAAGGTGACCTATCGCTATACCCGCTATTCACAGAAATGGGATCCGCTGTTCACTGGCTTGAGCATGGGCTACGGCACCTGGTTCCAGGGCGAAGTCGCCGGAAACTACGCCGGGCCGTTCAACAGCAATACCAGCATTCAGCACGTCGGTCTGAATGCCACTCCGCTGGAAAACCTGACCTTGGGCGCGCTGTACTTCGATTTCGACACGGTGCGTAAAAACAACGCGCTGAACCTCAATGCCCGTGAGCTGGATATCTACGCCGAATGGGCAGCCAACCCGCACTTGATCATTACCCCGCTGATTGGCCTCTACAAACCCGATCAGGACTCAACCACGGGTGGCAATCAAGTCGGCGGTAATGGCACCAACCTGTACAGCCAATTGACGGTGGCTGTTCCGTTCTGACCGCACATCCGCCGCGTCCCCGGTAAGGGACCGGCGGCTTGTCCATAGGCTAGGGCGTGGTGGTGTTCGACTGATTACGCATGTTTTCGGCGATGCGCCGAGTGGTATCCATGACCATTTCGATCACGGTTTCCTGGCGCAGCAGCTTGAAGCTCTGCGTGCTGCCGACGGCGGACAGGCTGCCAACCACTTCGTCGATGTCCGTCTGGATGATGGGTGCGGCGATGCCGGTCAAGCCCAGGTTGAGTTCATCATGGGTGAGGCAGTAACCGTCCTTGCGAATCTTTTTCGCGGCCTTGGAGAAGCTTGACCAGTCATAAGGGCAGTCCGGGTCGTTGGCCATATGCTCGTCGAACAAGCGTTGCAAACGGCGACCTTTCTGAAAGGCGATCAACACCTTGGATTGCGCGCCGCGAAAGAACGGCAGCGGTTGCCCGCGCCCGAACGCAAAGTGGTAGGTGTCGGTGGGTTCGGCGATGTAGGTGTTGATGATGCGACCGTCATAAAAGACGCTCGCAAACACGGCCAGGCCGGTTTGCGCGGACAGCTCGTGCATCAACTCGCGCCCGGCAACGAGGATAGGGTCGTACTGACGCATCATCCAGTCCAGTTCGATGACTCGCGGTCCCAAGCCATAACTGCCGGCGTCCACGCGGGTCAGCAGGCCGGCGTCGCACAAATCCTTGACGTAGCGGTACACGGTCGCACGTGACAGGCCCATGCGCTCGGCAATGGTGTCGGGGTCGATTTTCAATGTCTGTGGACCGAACAGGTCCAGGACACTCAGCAATTTGCTCAGGCTACTCATTTCGTTCCTAAAGACGGGGGGAGGGCGCGTGCTTCGTTCCGGCGTAGACCAGACATCCCGCAGAAGCGCCAAGCGCTGGCGCAACACTACCTCAGTGAGAGAAAAACGCAATCTCGGCAGTCTTTCTGGTGCAAATAAAATCGCATAAATCTCACAAAACGAGACAAATACTAATTTAATGCTTGTTGGTTGAGTATTTGTGTGTGATAAATCTCATCACTGCAAATGCTCAAGCAAGAGGGCTGAAAATGAATGGTGCGCAACTGATAGTGAATGCGGCAGCGGCAAGCGGTATCGAATACTGCTTCGCCAACCCCGGAACCACCGAAATTCCATTGGTGGCGGCCATGGCCAGCGCACCAGCACTGAAGCCGGTGTTGTCGTTGTTCGAAGGGGTGTGCACGGGGGCGGCGGATGGGTATGGCCGGATTGCCGGCAAGCCGGCGATGACCCTGACGCACCTGGGCCCCGGGTTTGCCAATGGCATCGCCAACCTGCACAACGCGCGTCGTGCCAATACCCCTATCGTCAACGTGATCGGTGATCACGCGTCATGGCATGTCAACTACGATCCGCCACTGGCCAGTGACATCCAGGCCTTGGCCGGGACTGTCTCCGGTTGGGTGCGCACCTCGCGTACGGCGTCGGGTATCGGCGAAGATTTGCAGGAAGCGGTGCGGTCGGCCTGGCAGGCCAAAGGGCAGATCGCCAGCCTGATTCTGCCCATGGATCTGCAAGCCAGCGCAGTGACGCACAACGGCGTGTTCGCTCCGATGCGGGCGCCGGTTCGCCGGTTTGCCGGTGACCGGGTCGAGACGGTGGCGCAGGCCCTGCGTGACGGGCAGCGCCTGGTGTTTATTGTCGGGGATGAGGGGTTGTCGGTCGCGGGTCTGGAAGCAGCGGGGCGCCTGGCCCAACTGCCTGGCATGCGCCTGTTTGCCGAGACCTTTCCACGGCTCAGCTACCGTGGTGGTGGTTTGCCGGATCTGGATCGCCTGCCGTACTTCCCGGAAGGGGCCATTGAAATCCTTGAGCAGTACGACCAGGTCGTGTGTGCCGGGGTGCCGGAGCCCATCAGTTATTTCGGCTACGAAGGCATCCCGTCGCGCCTCGCCGAGCGTGAGCGTCTGCTGACGCTGGCCGATGTCGGTGACGATGTAGCCGGCGCGCTGACGGCGCTGGCCGATGCCCTCAATGCACCGGCCTACGTGCCGACACCGATGGGCATCGAACTGCCGCTAGGCCATGCCGAGCTCACACCTCAGTCCATCGGCCAGGTTTTAGCCGCATCGCTGCCGGACGACAGCATTGTCTCCGTGGAAGGCGGCACTTGTGGCTATCCGTTTTTCACCGCCTCTGCTAGCGCCGCGCGGCACCGGGTGTTGACCAATACCGGTGGCGCGATCGGCCAGGGCATTCCGGTGGGGTTTGGCGCCGCCTTGGCGGAGCGGGGCAATCGCGTGTTCTGCCTGCAATCCGACGGCAGTGCCCAGTACACCATCCAAACCCTGTGGAGCATCGCCCGTGAGCAGGTGCCGGTGGTGATCCTGATTGCCGCCAACCATCGCTACGCCATTTTGCAGAACGAACTGCGCCGCTTCGGCATGACTGAAATGGGCCCCGAAGCCCTGCGCCTGACGGTGCTCGATAGCCCGCGGATTGACTGGAAAGCGCTGGCCAAGGGCTACGGTGTGCCGGCCTGCACAGTGCACACCAATGCCGAACTGCAACAGGCGCTGGCCAATGCCAATGCCGACGGTGGTCCTTGCCTGATCGAAATGGCGCTGTGAAGGAGTCGATGATGAAACAGTTCGAAGTGCTACCTGCTGTGCAACATTTTCTGTCCCAGCCTGGCCGCCTGTTTATCGGTGGCAGTTGGCAGGACGCCGCCGCTGGCCGACGGTTTGCCGTGGAAAACCCGGCAACTGAAGAAACCCTGACGGAAGTGGCCCAAGGTGACGCGCGTGACGTAGATGCGGCCGTTGCGGCAGCCCGCGCAGCGTTCAACGGCGCCTGGGCGCTGCAGTCTCCCGCCCAGCGCGGTCTGCTGCTGTTTCGACTGGCGGACCTGTTGGATCAGCACCGCGAGGAGCTGGCGCAGTTGATCACGCTGGAGAACGGCAAGCCCATCTCGGCCGCTCGAGGTGAAGCGGCCAGTGCGGCGACCATCATTCGCTATTTCGCCGGCTGGCCGACCAAGATCGAAGGCAGCACGTTGCCTGTATCGCCGGCCAGCGGTGCGCCGATGCTCAACTACACCTTGCGTGAACCGGTGGGTGTGTGCGCGCTGATCGTACCGTGGAACTTCCCGTTGAACATGTGCGTGTGGAAGCTTGGCCCGGCGCTGGCGACAGGTTGTGTCGCGGTGCTCAAGCCTGCCGAGCAAACTCCACTGGTCGCGATTCGACTGGTGCAGTTGATCGAGGCCGCCGGGTTTCCAGCGGGGGTGGTCAACCTGATCACCGGTCTTGGCGCGGAAACGGGCGGACCGCTGGCGCAGCATCCCGACGTGGACAAAATTGCCTTTACCGGCTCGACCCAGGTCGGTCGGCTGATCGCTCAGGCGGCCACCAGCAACATGAAAAAGGTCTCGCTGGAATTGGGCGGCAAGTCGCCGAACATCATCTTGCCAGACGCCGATATCGTGCGCGCCGCCAAAGGTGCCGCCGATGGCATCTTCTACAACCAGGGCCAGGTGTGCACGGCTGCCTCACGTTTATACGTACACGCCAGTGTGCTCGATCAGGTGCTCGAAGAACTTGAGCGGCATGCCACCGCCCACGTGCTCGGTAATGGTTTGGACCCGGCCACCAGCATGGGCCCACTCGTGTCGGGCCGCCAATTGAGCACGGTCAAAGGCTACCTGCAACGTGGTCAGGAGGAGGGCGCCGAACTGATCTGCGGTGGCGGCCGTCCCGCCCACCTGGAGCGCGGCCACTTCATTGCGCCCAGCGTGTTCCTTGATCGCGCCGAACGTGCCTGTGTCGCCCGCGAAGAGATATTCGGTCCGGTGCTGACCGTCATGAGCTGGACCGAAATCGACGACCTGGTGCTGCGCGCCAACGATTCGCCTTATGGCCTCGCAGCAGGCCTGTGGACCCGCGACTTGCGCTCGGCGCACCGCGTGGCGGCGCAGCTCAAGGCGGGCTCGGTGTGGATCAACTGCTGGAACGTGGTCGACGCGGCTTCGCCGTTCGGCGGGTACAAGCAATCTGGCTGGGGCCGGGAAATGGGTAAAAACGTGATCGATGCCTACACCGAGACCAAGAGCGTCTTCGTCGATCTCGCCTGAACCGAATAATCACAAGAGGAAATGCTATGGATCTGGAATTGAAAGGCCGCGTGGCCATCGTCACCGGCGGCGGTATGGGTATCGGCAAGGAAGTCGCACGTTTTCTGTCCGAAGAGGGCTGCAAGGTGGTGATCTGCGCACGCCGCATGGAGTTTCTCCAACAGGCTGCCGAAGAGATCACGGCTCAGACCGGCAACGAAGTACTGCCGCTGTACTGCGACACCAATCAGATGTCGGCCGTGTCTGACATGGTCGAAGCTGCGCACAAACACTTCGGCCGCATCGACATCCTGGTCAACGGTGCCGCAGCGCCGTCCGGCGTGGTGCGCAATGACATCGAACATGCCGGCGACGACGAGTTGCTGTCGGATCTCAACACCAAGGTGATCGGCTACTTCCGTTGCGCCAAGGCAGTGACCCCGCACATGAAGGCCGGCGGTTTCGGTCGCATCATCAACATCGGCGGCCTCACCGGGCGTAGCAGCAAAGTCCTCTCGGGGATGCGCAACCTGGCGATCGCCCACATGACCAAAACCCTCTCCGACCAGTTGGGCCCTTCGGGCATCACGGTCAACCTGATCCATCCCGGCGTGGTGGATACCCCGCACATCCAGGAGTTGTACGAGCGCGAAGCGGTCAAGCAAGGCAAGACCTCGGAACAGGTTGAGCAGGCCTACATCGACGCGACGCCGATTCGCCGCACCCTGGCACCGATTGAAATGGGCTGGCTGATTGGTTTCCTGGCGTCGCCGAAGGCTGGCGCGGTGACCGGAGAATCCATCGGCATCGACGGCGGTTTGACCCGCGGCATCTACATCTGAGGAGCACCAACGATGAGTAACGGAACCCTGTTAGTGGCCACGGTAGGGCAGGCGGTGATCCGCAGCGCCGACGAGGGTCGGACCTGGCATCGCCTGGGCCTGGGCCAGGATCTGGAGTTCGACGCGATCACTCGATCCTTGAGCGTGCACCCCGGCGAGCCTGAGGTGATCTACGCCGGCACGGACGTAGGTTTGTGTGTCAGCCGCGACACCGGCGGCCATTGGCAGCGGGTCGATTCGCCTTTCAACGGGCAGACGGTCTGGAAAGTCGCCGTCGATCCGCAGGACGCGCAACGGATTTTCGTCGGCACCGGTGCACCTTCGCGCGCCGTACTGTGGCGGACGCTGGACGGTGGTCTCAGTTGGGATCGTGCGCCGGTTGAGATTCCGGAATTCTGCGACGGAGTCAGCCGCCCACGGCTGCTGGCTTTCGCCTATGACCCGACCGACCGCAACCAGCTATGGTTCGGCCTTGAAGAGGGTGGGTTATTCCACTCCCGTGACGGTGGCGACAGCTGGACGCGCGTCGATGATCGGCTGCTGTGGGACTACAACTCGGATGTCCACAACATTCTGGTACTGCCCAATCATGGTCAGAAAGTCATCGTGGTGGTCTGCGTCAACGCCGTCTACCGCAGCCTGGATGAGGGGCTGACCTGGACTGGCATTATCGGTCGAGAAGCGTTTGGCCTGTACTACATGCGCGCCATGAACGCGCCGTTGGGCACGCAAAGCGACCTGTACCTGAGTATTTCCGATGGCACGCCCGGTACCACCAGCAAGATCCTGGTGTCCCGTGATGCTGCGCTCAGCTGGGAAGTGCTGCCCCTGCCGCAACAACCCAATTCCTGCGTCTGGGCCATTGCCTTCAACCCGGAAAATCCGCGACAGATCGTTGCGGGAACCAAGTACGGGCACTTGTTCACCTCCGGGAATGGCGGTGATGGCTGGCAGAAACAGTGGCGCGAATTCAGTGAGATCGCTGACGTGCTCTGGACCCCCGCGGTGGCGCAGATCAAGGCAGGGCATCAATCCGTGGTCAAAAAAAGCTGAGGTATCACGCGATGAAAGTCGAAATCCTTCGTACTCACTTATCGCTCTCGGTAAGTGATCCTGATGTGTCGGCACGCTGGTACGCCGACATCCTGGGCATGCATGAAAGTGCCCGGGGCGAAAGCTGGGTCATGATGGCGTTTGGCACCAAACATCACGACATCGCCTTGCTTCGTGCAGAGCCCGGCGCCCATCAGGGCGGGTTGGGGTTGCAACACTATGGATTGGAAATCGCCGGGGACATGACCACCTTGCGCCAGCTCTACGGCATGTTGCTGGGCAAGGGCGTCGAGGTGGTGAAGATCACCGATCACGAAATCGGCCATGGTGTGTATTTCAACGACCCTGACGGTAATCGCATGGAATTTTTCCTTGAGACCGAACACGACGATGCGCGCGGCAAGGCCCGGTTCAAGGCCGCTGGCGCGCCAAGCCGACATTTCAATCTAGACCCACTCGACCCACTTTGAGGCCACCCAGATGAAAACCGCGAATTTTGCTTCGTATCACATCCGCAAGTGGTACAGCTTTGTCGAAGAAACCCTGGCCAACGAAAGTGGYCAGTTAGCCGATGGCGAGCCGCTGTTCAAATATGCCGTCGCCGCCGTGATCGCCAACCCCTATGCCGGTCGCTACAGCGAGTCGCTGACAGAGCTGGTAGAACCGTCGCCGCTGCTGGGCGAAGAGTTCGGTCGTCGCATTCAGGCGCTGGCCGGCTCGCGGGATATTGTCAGCTACGGTAAAGCTTGCATGGTGGGCAGCCAGGGCGAATACGAACACGGCAATGCGTTCCTGACCAACCCGGCTGCCGATCCGGTGCGCCTGGCGCTGGGCGGGGGCAAATCCTGGGTGCCGTCCACCGGCAAACGGGGCGCCCCGGGTTCAACCATCGATGTGCCGTTGGCCCACAAGGATGCACTGTATGTACGCTCCCATTACGACAGCATGTCCCTGATGTTTGGCGACGGCCCCGCGCCGGATGAGGTAATCGTGATCTGGGCCTTCGCCACGCGCGGGCGCTTGCATGCGCGGCTGGGCGGTCTGCAGGCGGCAGACGTCAAAGGTATTGATGGACTGCACTGATTTCAGGCGCATGGCTTTAGCGGCGTCGRATTAAAAACACAACAAGAAAGCGGTGAATAGCGATGAAGCAGGAGAAGACCCAAGTTGTCATTGTCGGCGGCGGCCCTAACGGGATCACGGCCGCACACTATATGGGGATGTACGGTATCGACTGCGTCGTCCTTGAGCTTGCCGACGGCGTACTGCCTTACCCACGCGCGGTGGGCATGGATGATGAAGCACTGCGCGTGCTGCAGGGGATCGGCATCGCCGATCTCGCTGTACGCGACATGATCTACGATGTACCGCTGCGCTATTACAATGCACGCGGTGTGTGCTTCGCCGAGGTCAAGCCGAGTACCGCCCATTACGGCTGGCCAATGCGTAATATTTTCATGCAGCAGTTGCTGGAAGGCACGTTGCGCGAAACCCTGGGACAGCGTGCCAGCGTTGTGTTGCGCCAAGGCCACGAAATGCTCGAACTCGAGCAGGACGGGCAGGGCGTGACATTGCAGGTGCGCGATGCTCAAGGCGAGATTTATCAACTGCGGGCTGACTATGTCATCGGCGCCGATGGCGGACGCTCCACTGTGCGTAAAAAGCTCGGTATCGAGCTGTCGGGGCTGACACATGCGCGCAAATGGGTGGTGGTCGATACGGCCAATGACACCCTAGATGCACCCTACACCGCACTGCATGCCGACCCGGAGCGGCCCTTCGTGTGCATCTATCTGCCGTACCAGCAACGCCGCTGGGAATTCATGCTCCTGGAGGGCGAAGATGAAGCGAGGATGTGTGAGGAAAGCACCATTCGCGACTTGATCCGTGGGCATATCGGCAACGCGGTCGATCAGTTGAACATCATCCGCATCCGCGCCTATACCCACCACTCCCGGGTCGCGGTGCGGTTTGTCGAAGGGCGTGTGGCGCTGGTGGGTGATGCCGCGCATATTTCTCCACCCTGGGCCGGGCAGGGCCTCAATTCCGGGCTGAGGGACGTGGCCAACGTGGCCTGGAAACTGGCGGCGATCATCCAGGGCCGTGCCTCGCACTCGATCCTCGCCAGCTACGACCAGGAGCGCCGTGGGCATGCCACCGAGCTGGTAGCCCTGGCCGACAACATGGGCGCGGTACTGGGAATGACCAACCCGCTGATGGCCGGCGTGCGCGACTGGCTGTTCCAGGCGGTGAACAGTGTCGACAACCTGCGCTCGCACCTGCTGGAGTTCAAATTCAAACCCAAGGCCACCATCACCAAGGGCTTGGTCTATCACGAGCGGGCCGAGTTGCGCGAGGACGACCTGGTCGGCCAGCTGTTTGTACAGCCGCATATCGAAGACGCCCAGGGGCAGCGTCGTCGCCTGGACGAAGTGCTTGGCAATTCCTATGCGGTGCTGGGTTATCGGGTGAACCCGCGCGAGCAACTCAGCGAGGAAATGGCCGCTTATTGGGCGCGCTGGGACACGCGTTTCATTCAGGTCAATCGTTCGCGCAGCGGCATCGGACGTGGCCAGCCGTTGACGGCCTCGGACGCCATCAGCGTGGAGGACGTGGATAATCGCCTGGGTGAATGGTTCTCCAGGGTGCGTGACTGCATCGTGGTGGTGCGTCCGGACCGGTTTGTCGCCGCCATTACCACACCAGAGAGGCTTGAAGGTGTGCTGCGCAAACTGGCGGAGCAACTGTCATGAACAGCGGCAACGCGCTACTTAACCGGCTACATCAGGCAACGCGCACGGTGCAAGCCATTGCGCCACTGGCCCCCGAGGCGATAGATCGGCTTGCGGGTTATGCGCTGCAACGCCAGGCGCTGGACCATCGCCAAGCCGCAGGCGAGCGACTGAGCGGGTGGAAGGTCGCCTTCGCCGGCAGCGCCGCGCAAAAACGCTTTGGCCTTGACGAGCCGGTGTATGGCGGCCTGATGGATAGCATGATCGTCGAGCCGGGTACGGCGGTGGAGTTCTCGCGATTGATCCAGCCCAAGCTGGAGATCGAATTGGCGTTTGTACTGGGGCGTACCCTGGCGCCGGGGGATTACCGTGACGAGGATATTCTGGCCGCCATCGGCGACGTAGCGCCCGCGTTCGAGATCGCCGACTGCCGTTGGCAGGGCTGGGATTTCGGAGTGGGCGCCTTTCTTGCCGACAACGCGGCGGCGGGGCTTTATTGTCTCGGACCGCGTATCCCGTTCGATCCTGTACACCACGTCAACGTAGCGTATCGCCTGGAGTGCGACGGCGCGCTCTGCGGTAACGGTAATACGCGTGATCGGGAGGACAGCCCGCTGGCCAATCTGTGCTGGCTGATTCGGCGTCTGTTGGCCGACGGTCAACCTGTGGAGGCTGGGCAGGTCGTGTTGTCCGGGGCGTTGTTGCCGCCGATGAATATCCAGCCCGCCACGTACTGCCTGCACATGCTTGGCATGGAACTGGCTTTGGTTTTCAAGGCGGACGCCGCCCCGGTGTGAACGATAGCTGCCGTCACGGATGACTGAGTCCCTTTCAGGCCGATAAACAAACGGGGCCACCGAGGAACGACGACCATGCTTGCTGAAGTTCGAACCTTCAATGACCCTCAACAACACGCTGGCTCCATCCAGGGCTGGCGACAAGTGTATGACCAACTCGGCCGTGGCTGCCTGACCAGTGAGCTGCGGCAGTTGTCCTCTGACCGCTTTCAAATCTTCCAGGAAGTGCTGGACAAACGCGTGGTACAGCGCGGCTATGCGCCCAAAGGTCGGCTGTGCGCAGCCATGTCGTTAGGCTGCGCGCCGGTGGTGCAGGGGCAACAGGTGGGCACTCACAGCGTGGTACTGTTGCGTGACGGCGAGGAGTTTGTGTTGCACGCCCCTGAAGGCATGCACTTCTTTGCGCTCAATATCGACGCGGTACGCTTCGCCAAACTGGCGGCCTTCGAATTGTCTGACGATCAGCTCAAGCGCCTGAAGACCACGTCCCAACTCAGCGTGGATGATGCGTTACTGTTGCGAATACGTCAGCGTATCCACCCGCTGTTTCATCACCTTTTGGAACAGACGGACGCTATCAACTCAACCGCCGAGAAAATGCTGGAGGAAGAACTGCTCGGCGCGTTCCTCGATTTGTTCAGCCACGCCACCGATGAGGTACGTTGTCGTCGCGGTAATTTCGCCGTGAGTGCTTACCTGGTGAAGCGTTGCCAAGAGCTGATCGATGCCAGTGGTGATACACCACTGAGCATTCTCGACCTGTGCGAGCACCTGCGGGTGAGTCGCCGGACCCTGCAGAACAGTTTTCAGGCAGTGACCGGAATGCGTCCGGTCGAATACCTGCGCAATCTACGCCTCAACGCGGTGCGACGCCGCTTGATCACAACCTCTGCCTGCACTCACAACATCAGTGAGATCGCGATGGCGATGGGCTTTTTTCATCTGAGCCACTTTGCCGCGCATTACCGGCAATTGTTCGGCGAGTCACCGTCTGAAACGCTCAGGGCTATGCGCTAAAGACCTCATGTGCGGCTGACGCTGTCCTCCCACCCGATTTCCTTTTCCAGGCTGATATTCAAGCGCTCGTGAAATTTTGAAAGGGCGGGTCAGGCGTAGTTGATGCGGTCGCTATAGGCGTTTTGGACCATTTTGCGTTGATAGTCGCAAGGCGTTGTACTGACCAATTTCTTGAAGTCGCGCAGGAAGTGCGATTGATCGGAAAAGCCCAGGTCGAGGGCCAGCTCCGAAAACGATACATCGTGTTGGGTATTGAGGGTGTCCAGAGCTGCCTGGCAGCGGATGATTCGGCAAAAGGTCTTGGGTGACATACCAGTGTCCTGGCTGAACTGTCGGTGCAGCGTGCGACTGGTGTACCCGCTGAGTTCTTCCAGTTGCTGAATACGAATATCACCGCGGTGGCGCAGCGCCTGCTGAATGACCATGGCCGTGAGTGCTGACGTTCTCCCCATCAGGCGGGGGGCGAGGTAGTCGTTGAACAGCCGCATCTGATCGCCCAGCAGTGGTGCTTGAACGATATTTTCGAAGATGCGCTGGGCGAACCCCGAGACCTCCAGCAGGTCGAGTTCCCGTTCGGTCAATTCCTCGGCCAGCACATTGATAAATCCGGGAATGACGCCCGGTGAAAAGCGCACGCCGAAGTAGTGATGGTTCTGGTGTAACTCGACCGCTTGGGCAGCCAGCGGCGTGCCACAGATCCGGGCGGTAGGGCGTGTTGCATCACAGTCGAAAACAATATCCACGCAACCGTCCGGCACGGCCAGCAGGTTGGCTGACTGAGCCACATCGAAGGCATAGAAATGCGAAATCGCCGGGTGTTCGGAGGGCATGACCGAATACCGTGAAGAGTTGAGCACGAACCAGGGCTGTTCGTTCGCAGTGTGGTGCCTGGGAGGCGGCGCGCACTGTTTGATCATGGTTGCACCTTCGATGAGCAGCGATACGGAAGTTTTCACGCATTAATCACGCCAACTGTTGCGCGCCGGTCAATCGGGCATGTCCGAAATTTACAATACCGCCGAAAAGCGCGCCCTGATACTCGAGGTCGACAGCGTGGAGCTGCGCCTACCGCAGCGATATCACCTTCAGCCCGAGAATAACTATGTCTACAAATACAAAAATCGACTTCATCTACCTCTCCGAGCAGGACATGATCCGCGCGGGCGTGACTGACATGCTGGCGTGCGTGAACACCATGGAGGAGATGTTCGGCCTGCTCTATGCCGGTGACTATCGCATGGCCGGTCCGAACAATGACTCCCATGGCGCGATGGTGATCTTCCCGCAGGATTCACCCTTCCCGAACATGCCCAAGCCCACGGCTGACCGACGCATGATGGCCATGCCTGCCTACCTGGGCGGCAGCTTTTGCACCGCAGGCGTGAAATGGTACGGCTCCAATATCGCCAACCGCGAAAAAGGCCTGCCGCGCTCGATTCTGATGTTTACCTTGAACGACCCCGACACCGGCGCACCGCTGGCCCATATGTCGGCCAACCTGCTGTCCGCGTACCGCACCGGTGCGATTCCCGGCGTGGGCGCGCGCCACTTGGCACGCAAGGACTCGAAAGTCGTCGGCCTGCTCGGCCCGGGTGTAATGGGCAAGACCACACTGGCGGCATTCATCGCGGTATGCCCGCATATCGACACACTGAAGATCAAGGGTCGCGGCCAGAAGAGCCTTGATAACTTTATTGCCTGGGTCAAGGAAACCTACCCGCAGGTCACCACGATCGAAGTGGTCGACACCCTTGAAGCGGTGGTTCGTGACTCCGACCTTGTTACTTATTGTAGCTCCGGTGAGGTGGGTGATCCCACAACCTACCCAATTGTGAAGCGCGAGTGGGTCAAGCCAGGTGCCTTCCTCGCGATGCCAGCATCCTGCTCCCTTGACGACGGGATGGAACAGCGCGACGTACGCAAGGTGCTGGACAACACCGGTCTCTACCAAGCCTGGTTTGAAGAATTGCCCAAGCCTGCGCATCACTGCGTGCCGGTGATTGGCGTGCGCTTCATGGACATGATTGCCGAAGGCAAGATGCGGCTCGAAGACGTCGAGGACATTGGCAAGATCATCGCCGGGGCCGCGCAAGGCCGTAAGAACGATGAAGAAATCATCATCATGTCGGTGGGCGGAATGCCCGTGGAAGACGTGGCCTGGGGCACGGTGGTTTACCGCAACGCCATCGAAAAAGGCATCGGCGTCACCTTGAACCTGTGGGAAACCCCGGTTCTGCGCTAAGCCAGCCATCACTAATATTGACGAGGCATTCCACATGACAAAAATCATCAAGCTCAAGACCGGTTCCCCGTTTGAAGATCAGGCCAGCTATTCGCGCCTGGTGGTCGTGGACAACTGGATCTACGTGTCCAACACCGCAGGCCGCAACCCACAAACCAAGCTGATTCCGGAAGGTATCCTCGAGCAGACGCATCAAGTGTTTGCCAACATCGAGGCGGCCCTGGCGGCGGTCGATGCGAGCCTGGCTGATGTGGTGTGTTCGCGGGTGTTCATCCAGGACCCCAAGGACGTACCTGTCGTGATGGCCCTGATCGGCGAAAAGTTTCGCGGCGTTGATCCAGCCAGCACCGTCACCTGTCCGCCCTTGGGGTCGACGGTCTACAAGGTGGAGCTGGAAGTGACGGCGTATCGCAACGCGTCGAAGGCGCAAGTTGAAGTCATTCGACTGTCGCAGTAACTGTCACGCGGCCATGCGCAGGCGTGGCCTACCTCATTCGTTTACCGAGTCTTGATCATGGCACCCACTATAGCGCCCGTGAAAACGTCTACCGTGTTTCCCTCCGCAACCTCCGTCGTCATCATTGGCGGCGGGATTATCGGCCTGACTGCAGCGTTGACATTGGCCGAACGCAATATTGCGGTGGTGGTGCTGGAAAAAGGTCGTATCGCCGGCGAGCAGTCGTCACGCAACCTGGGCTGGGTACGCAAGACCAGCCGCCATGCGGCCGATATCCCCCTGGCCCTCGCCGCTGACCGTCTGTGGGCAAAGATGCCTGAGCGGGTAGGGGCGGATGTCGGGTATCGCCAGGAGGGCATCATGTTCGTGGGCCGCAACCCATCGCAGATGGCGATGCACGAGGGATGGCTCAAGTCGGTGGAGCATTTGTCGCTGGATTCACGGCTGCTCAGCAAGCGCGAGATTGACGCGTTGGTGCCCGGTGGCGTGGGTGAGTGGGCCGGTGGCATCTTCACGCCGTCCGATGCGCGTGCCGAACCGACGCTGGCAAGCAGCGCTATCGCCAAGGCCGCCATGGCCCTGGGTGTGGTGATTATCGAGCAGTGCGCGGTACGGACGCTGCAAATGTCCGCCGGCACGGTCAGTGGCGTGGTCACCGAGCAAGGTGAGATTCGCTGTGATCATGTGCTGCTGGCTGGGGGGATGTGGTCACGGCGTTTTCTGGGCAACCTCGGTGTGTCGTTGCCGACCTTGCCCTTGACCTGCTCGGTGCTACGTACTCACCCAATGGAGGGGCCGACGGAAATTGCTGTCGGCGCACCGGACTTTTCGTTTCGCAAGCACAAGGACGGCGGCTTCATCATTACCCAGCGCGGCAAACTGGATGCCTTCCTGACCCTCGACCACCTGTTGCTTGCCAAGCAATACATGCCGCAGTTCCGTGCGCAACGCAGCGTTCTGAACGTGTCGTTGGGCAAGCCTTTTTTCAATGACCTGGCGCTTGCCCGGCGTTGGAAATCCGACAGTGTCAGCCCGTTCGAACGCGTCAGGGTGCAGGACCCGGCCGCCAACCCGCGGCTCAATAACGATGCGATGAACAACCTCATTGCGGCCTGGCCGGTGTTTGAACAGGCGCGGATCGCCCAGGCCTGGGCAGGCACTATTGATGTCACACCCGATTCGAATCCTGTCATTGGGCCGGTCGCGCAGATTCCGGGGCTGACCGTGGCCACCGGCTTCTCGGGGCACGGCTTCGGCACGTCGCCCGCGGCAGGTCACCTCGCCGCGGATCTTGTCAGCGGTCATGCGCCGATCATTGATCCAAGCCCTTATCGGTTCGATCGTTTCTAGGTCGGTCGAAGCCACGCATATAAGGAACCAAACGATGCCTTCTGACAGCTGTTTCTTTACCAACCGATCTGGCTTGCGCCTGCACTTTTTGCGCTGGGGTGAATCCACCGGTGTGCCTCTGGTGCTATTGCATGGCTTGCGGGCCTATGCCCAAACCTGGGAATCGCTGGTGCAATCTCTGGGTGCAGGCTACTGCGTCTATGCCCTGGACCAGCGCGGTCGAGGACTGAGTGACTGGGTCGCGCCCGGCAGCTACCACACGCAGTCGTATGTCGAGGACCTCGAGGACTTGGTCGCCCATGTTGGCTTGTCGCGTTTTGTATTGCTGGGGCACTCATTAGGGGGCGCCAACGCCCTTGAATATGCGCGGCAAAACCCGGGGCGATTGGTTGGCTTGATGATCGAGGACATCGGCCCCGGCTCCTCAATCCAGGGCGATGGCGCAGCGCGCATTCGCCGCGAGATGAGCCAGACGCCTTTGCAGTTCGATAGCTGGGAGGCGGCCCGCACATTCTGGCAGGCTTCGCGCCCTGGGTTGTCGGAACAGGGCCTGGCATCAAGGCTCACTCATTCGATGAAAGAGAGCGATGGCGTGATCACCTGGCGCCATGATCAGCAGGGTATTGCCGAGGCGCGCCTGAGTATCGAGCCGACGGACCTATGGCCGGCGGTGCGCGCGCTGGATTGCCCGACCCTGTTCATTCGCGGCGGCCGCTCGGACTTTCTGCCGCCCGCGATGCTGCAAGCGATGAGCGCCAGCAATCCGCACGTCCAGACGGTGGAGGTCGCAGGCGCCAGTCACTATGTACACGATGATCAAGGCGAGGCGTTCAACGCGCTGGTCGCAGGCTTTCTCAAAAGCCTTGAGCTCCCGGGCCAATGAAACCCACGGCACGGTGAGAATCAAACCGGCGATGGAAACCCCATTGACCGCCATGCGTCGGGTTGAATTGGCGATTGAGGCGGGCATTCCTGCGGGTGCACTGATTCAGCTGGCGGGTCTGGACTTGAAGACACCACTCAAGACAAAGGCATAACGTTCCGGGCGGATGTAGAAGGTCGTACGGTCGCAGCAGCGGCCGTCGGCAAACCAGGAGGTGCGCTCCATGACCAGCAGTGCCGCGCCACGTTTGATGTGCAAGGCACTGGCCAGGTGTTTATCGGCTTCTTGCGCGCGGATCGCCAGATCGGCTCGGGTGACCGCCATGCCAGTGATCGACTCGAGAATGGAGTAAATCGGTTGATGCTCGACTTCAGTCCAGACCACGCTGGCCAATTCGGCCGGTAAATGGCTGCGGCCCAGTGCGATGGGTTCGTCATCGACGAAATGCAGTCGTTCCAGAAGCAGGCAATCGTCCGCTTCTTCAAACAAACCACGCAATGCCTCTGGAACCGGCTGCAGGGTATGGCTGATGACGCGCATGCTCGGTTCGAGCCCTTGCAGCAACAAGGCTTCATGAAAACTACGCAACGCGTCCAGGCCGTGCCGCACCTGTTTGGCCGCCACGAAGGTGCCTTTGCCTTGTTTGCGCTCTACCACGCCGTCGTCGCTGAGTTTGCCCACCGCCAGGCGAACGGTGACGCGGCTCACCGCAAAACGTTTACCCAGCTCTGCTTCTGACGGCAGCTTGCCGCTGGGCTCAAAGTCGCCACGTTGAATCTCTTCCAGCAATTGCTGGGCAATCTGCTCGTAGAGTGAGGTGGTGCTGTCGCGAAGAATGGACGTAGACACTGTCGGTTTCCATGGCCTTGGAGGAGGGCGGTGCGCCTTCACTTCTAAGGTTATAAAAATAGGTTATTGGGATGACTTGTATTAATACGTATTATGCCAGGTATTCCCATTGTAAACGACCTGACGACACTTGCCATGTTCAAAACCCTCCCTTACGCACAGCAGCAAGCCGATGCGCTGACGGTCGATGACATCAGCTTCAGCTACCCCAATGGGCATCGCGTGTTTTCCTCTTTCAGCCTGAACGCCAGGCCCGGTGAGTTCGTTGCGATCCTGGGGCCATCCGGTTGCGGGAAAACCACCTTGCTGAACTTGTTGTCAGGTTTTGTGCAACCGCAAAGTGGTCAGATCAGTATCAACCAGACGGCGGTGCGTCCAGAGCGTTCGGAGTTGGGTTATGTGTTTCAGGCGCCGCAGTTGTTTCCCTGGTTGAGCGCCTTGGAAAACGTCCGTTTCGGCCTGCGAATGGCGGCTCGGATCAACGAATCGCAGCAGCGTTCTCAAGCCTTGCAGTACCTGCGTCTGGTCGGTCTGGAGAATGCCGCGCATCGGTTGCCGCATCAGTTGTCTGGCGGCATGCAGCAGCGGGTTTCCCTGGCCAGGACCCTGGCATTGGAGCCCAGCGTGTTGCTGATGGATGAGCCATTCGCTGCACTGGATGCCATCAGCCGCAACAGCATGAACRAAGAGACCTTGCGCATCTGGGCTGAATTGGGTCAGACGGTGCTGTTCATTACCCACGATATCGACGAAGCG
The DNA here is from genome assembly GCF_056396925.1 of Pseudomonas sp. 05N433. Taxonomy (NCBI): domain Bacteria; kingdom Pseudomonadati; phylum Pseudomonadota; class Gammaproteobacteria; order Pseudomonadales; family Pseudomonadaceae; genus Pseudomonas; species Pseudomonas sp. 05N433. The sequence continues at coordinate 20,852 of NZ_JBFTML010000070.1, forward strand.
GTGTTTCTGGCGGATCGGGTCATCGTGCTCAACATCGCCCCCGGCGGTATCCACAGCGAACTGAATATTCATTTGCCGCGTCCTCGCTCCAACCTCGAAACCCGCCGGTTGCCGGCCTTTCTCGATTACCGCAATGAGCTGATGGAGCGCATTTCCCAGGTCATGGAAGTGCCTGCAGCCTCCGCTTACCCAACCCGCCAACCTGAGTTGACAGCATGATCAAACATTCGCTGCTTGCCCTTTCCTTGTCTGTTGCCGCCTTGGCAAGCAGCGTATTCGCCGTGGCTGGCGAAGAGAAACCCTTGCGTGTGGGTTACGTATTCGCCATGGCCAACGCCCCGGCGTTGATCGCCGACAAACAGGGCTACTACCGCGAGGAAGGCTTGAATGTCGATCTCAAGGCCTTGGGCGATGGTCCGGTAATCCAGCAGGCGCTGGCCGCTGGCGAGCTGGATGTGGCCTATGTCGGTACGCCGCCGGTGTATCAATGGTTTTCCCGGGGGCTGCAAAGCCGGATTCTGGCCAAGGTCAATTACGGTCAGGCCGCGGTGATTGTCGACGCCAAGAGTCCGGTTACCGCCCTGGATGAACTCAAGGGGAAAAAACTGGCCGGGGTCAAGAAGGGCAGTGGCATGGATGTGCTGCTGCGCGGCTATGTGCTGAAAGAAAAGGCCGGGCTCAATCCTGACAAGGATCTGGACATCATCGACATGCCACCCGGCAATATGAACGCGGCGCTGGAGCGCGGCATTGTCGATGCGGCGTTTTCCTGGGAACCCTTTGTCAGCCAGTCGTTGTTGCGCGGGTCGAGCCGGATCCTGCTCGACGTCAATCAGGCGCTGCCGAATTACCCTTGGTACGTGGTGATCGCCTTACCCAAAACCTTGCAGGAGCGACCGGAAGATGTGGTGAAGCTGCTGCGTGCGCACCGCAAGGCCATCGCCTTTCTCAACGAGCACCCCGATGAGTCGAATCGAATCATCGCCGAGGCGTTCAAGCTTGAAGCGGTGCAAGGCGTAGACGGCAAGACCATCGCCCCGCAAGCCATCGTCGCCCAGGCACGTACCCGGTTGGGCTGGTCAGCGGACTTGCAGCCTGCGGATATTCAATTCATCCAGCGCCTGATGAATTACTCCCACGACCTGGGTTTTATCGATACCACGCTCAAGACCGAACAGATCGTGGATACCTCCTACCTGCAAAAAGCCTCGCACTGAGTCTGTCATGTCCTTGCCAAAACCGAATTGGGGATGGGCGTCACTGCCATTCCTGCTGTTGATCTGGATGGCCCTGGCCAGCCGCTTTCCCACTTACATCCTGCCGCAGCCATGGGATGTTGCCCGCGAGGCTGTGCGCTGGCTGGGCGACAGTTCGTTGTGGCAGCACCTGCGGGCCAGCGTCCTTGAAGAGGTTGGCGGCTTTTGCGCGGCGGTGATCGTCGCGATTCTGCTGGGTACTGCCGGTGGCCTGTCCTCGCGTTTTCGCGATTTCATCTCGCCGCTCAACAGCCTGTTCATGGCGATCCCGCCGATCGCCTGGGCACCGCTAATCATGATCATTTTTGGCTTGGGCTATGTCTYCATCGTGTTGGTGATTTTCATCGCCGCGATGTTCCCCATGGCCGTGACCATTCAGGAGGGCGTGCAGAGTATCCGCGGCGGTGAAGTCCGTGCGGCACGCACCTTGGGCGCCAACCGCTGGCAACTGCTGGCCCACGTTTACCTGCCGGCCTCGCTGCCCTTCGTGACGGCGGCGTTGCGCATCGGCTTCAGCCAGGGCTGGAGGGCATTGGTCGCGGCGGAAATGATCGGTGCGTCCCAGGGCATCGGCTGGATGGTGTCGACGGGTGGGCAGATCGGCAACAGCAGCCAGGTGCTGCTGGGCATTGTTGTGATCGGCCTGATTGCCTGGCTGATGGAGAGTTTTGTGTTCAGGCGTATCGAGCGTCATTACCAGAAATGGCGAGTGCAGTAAGCATCGTCATTTGACTTCAACCCCCTTCAAACCTTCAGTGGACCACTGCACGAGGTGTCATGTGAGTAACGTTTTCGATCCCCGCGAAGCCGGGTATTACATTGCCCCTCAAGGCCTCTACGAACGCAACAAACAACGCCCGTTTCTGGGCAGCATCCACTGTGATCGTGACACGCTGATTGCCGGCCAATGGGATGAAATTACCCTGGTCTACGAGGTCGGCGGCAGCGGCCTTGCGGACGGCGCCTGGCTGAAACTGGCCTTCAAGTTCTACTCCGACTGGGCCTTGTTCCAGACCTCGAATCCGACTGGCCCCAACTATGTCAGCGCCGAATATCAGGCAGGCGAGCTGGTCCCTGGCCAGAGCCAGGCCTCTGTGCAGCATCTGAAAGTGCGCTTCGACCAGAAGGGGCATGAACGGCCGTTTCAGAAAGCGATCATCATCGACATCATCGACGGTTACCTGAATCCGGGAGACAAAATAATCATTCGCCTGGGCGATCGTCGTCAGGGCGGCGCGGGTACGCGGGTGCAGAGTTTTGTCGAGAAGGACTTCCGTTTCCGTTTGTTCATCGACCCGCTGGGCAGCTCGAAATTTGCCGAGGTGCCGGGTGACCCGCTGCTGAACATCGTGCCGGGACCGGCGCAAAGCGTGCAGTTGATCGTGCCTCGCCTGGTCAGCGCGGGTGAGGCGTTCGACGTACTGCTCAGGGTGGATGATGCCTGGGGCAACACCTGCCGCAACTTGCCGCTCCAAGGTGTCCTGACTCTGGTTGATCCCGAAGGGGGGGAGCGACAACAACCGTTCACCCTGGCGGCTGAAGGTTGGGCGACTGCCCGGCTTGAAGGTTTTGATCTTGGTGCGGTGGGGGAGTGGCGCTTGTCGGCCGAGGTGGCGGTACCTTTTGTGCGTGCCGCTCGGGCGTTTGTCACGGTCGATCCGGCTGGCACTGCATTGCGCCCGCTGTACGCCGACCTGCATGTGCACTCCGATGACACGGTGGGCACCAACGACACCTTGTACAACCTCAGCTACGGTCGCGATGTCGCCGGGCTCGATGTCCTCGGTTACACCGCCAATGATTTCAATATCACTGAGCAGCGCTGGGATCAGGCGGTCAACCTGATTCACGAACTCAATGAACCAGGACGATTTGTTTGCTATCCCGGCACCGAATGGTGCGGCAACTCTTGCG
>NZ_JBFTML010000071.1:0-43452 GCF_056396925.1 Pseudomonas sp. 05N433
GAACTACAACATGCGTTGGGTCGCCGCGATGGTGGCCGACGTGCACCGCATCCTGACCCGCGGCGGTCTGTTCATGTACCCACGCGACAGCCGCGAGCCGTCGAAGCCGGGCAAACTGCGCCTGATGTACGAAGCCAACCCGATGTCGTTCCTGGTGGAGCAAGCGGGTGGCGCATCCACTGACGGCCACCAGCGCATCCTCGACATCCAGCCGGAAGGCCTGCACCAGCGTGTTGCGGTGTTCCTCGGTTCGAAAGAAGAAGTTGCCCGCGTCACGGCTTACCACAAGGAATAAAACATGACCGCGCCCTGGCAGCCGTTACTCGAATGGTGGTTTGGATCTTTCGAATCACCCAACGAAATAGCGGCTGACAAGGGCAAGTTATGGTTCGGCAAGCGTGACAGTCAGGACCTCGAAGCGCGGATGCGTTTCGGGGATCTGGTCGAGCAGGCACTGGCCGGCGGATTGATCGAATGGGCGCAACGCCCCGAAGGTTGGCTGGCCCTGGTGTTGTTGCTCGATCAATTGCCGCGAATGATCTTTCGCGACACACCCAAATCCTTTTCCGGCGACGTCAGGGCCCAGGCACTGGTGGCGCAAGGCATTGCCGCGGATTTCGATCGGCAACTGCGACCGATCCAGCGGGTTTTTATCTATCTGGTGTTCGAACACTGCGAAAACCTGGCGGTGCAGAACGAAGCGGTTTCGCGGTTTCTCGATCTGGTTGAACAGCAACCCGAGGCGGATCGGGCGGTGTTTGCCAGCAACCTGGATTACGCCGAACGGCATCAGAAGATCATTGCGCGATTTGGGCGGTTTCCCCATCGCAATGCGGTGTTGGGGCGTGAGTCTACGGCTGAGGAGCTGGAGTTTCTTTCGGGGCCAGGATCGCGCTTCTAGCTTTTCGTTGTTGCTGATGCCGGCATCGCGGGCAAGCCCGCGATGAGGCCGGTGAGAGCGCCTTAGATCCGGAAACTACCGACCAACTGCTTCAACCGCGCCGCTTGCTGCTCAAGATCGGCACACGCACGCAAAGTCGACTGCAAGTTCTCCACGCCTTCCTGGTTCAGCGTGTTGATCTCGGTGATGTCGACGTTGATCGATTCCACCACGGCGGTCTGTTCTTCAGTCGCGGTAGCCACCGACTGGTTCATCCCGTCGATTTCACCGATGCGCTGCGTCACGCTGCCCAGGCGTTCGCCAGCCTGGTTGGCGATGCCGACGCTGCTTTCGCTCTGGCGCTGGCTGTCGGTCATGGTGCTGACCGCTTCCCGGGCCCCAACTTGCAGCTCCTCGATCATCTTCTGCACTTGCTGCGCCGAATCCTGAGTGCGGTGGGCGAGGTTGCGTACTTCGTCGGCCACCACGGCAAAACCACGGCCGGCTTCACCGGCACGGGCAGCTTCGATGGCTGCGTTGAGGGCCAGCAGGTTGGTCTGTTGCGAGATGCTGGTGATCACTTCCAGAATCTGTCCGATGTTCACTGTGTTGCTGTTCAGGGTTTCGATGTTGCCGCACGAATCGCTGATTTTTGCCGAAAGCTGGTGCATCGCGGCGATGGTTTTATCCACGACCTGCTGACCCTCTTCGGCCAGGCTGCGTGCGTCGCTCGAATGTTGCGAGGCGAGGGCGGCGTTCTGGGCGATTTCCTGGGCGGCGGCCCCGAGCTGGTTGATCGCTGCCGCGACGCTGCTGGTGCGCGAGGCCTGTTGATCGGAGTTGAACATCGATGAGTTCGAGGCCGCCACTACGCGCAGGGCAACTTCGTTGACCTGGCCGGTGGCCGAAGATACTTCGCGGATCGAGGTATGGATACGCTCGACGAAACGGTTGAACGAGGTGCCCAGAGCACCGAATTCGTCCTGGCCATGAATGGTCAGGCGTTTGGTCAGGTCGCCTTCGCCCTCGGCGATGTCATGCATGGCGCGGCCCATGATCAGCAGCGGCTGCATCAGCACGCGGATCAACATGCTCAGCAGCGCGATGATGATCACCACGGCGATGACCATGGCGATGATCGCCGAGGTGCGGAATTCGCTGAGCATCGAGAACGCGGTTTCCTGATCCAGCACCAGCGCCACGTACCAGTCCGCCGACGGCACACCGTTAACGTGGGTGAAGGAGATGAACTGGGTTTTACCGTCCAGTTCGACTTCTTTCAGGCCCGGGCTGACTTTCGGCGCGCCGTTGGGGTAGGCGTCGGCCAGGTTCTTGAGCACCAGTTTGCTGTCCGGGTGGATCAGAATCTTGCCGTCGGCGCTGACAATGAACGCATGGCCATGACCGCCGAAGTTCAGCGAGTTGATGATCGCGCTGACGCTGGACAGGTCGATATCCGCGCCGGCGACGCCAATCATCTGGCTCTGGTACTTCACCGGCGTGGCCACGGTGATCACCAGTTTGCCCGACGACGCCGCGATGTAGGGTTCGGTGACGATGGTCTGTTGCGCGTTGTTGGCTGCCTTGTACCAGCCACGGGCGCGGGGGTCGTAGTCCGCGGCGCGGTTGCCGGCCGGGATCGAGAACATCACGCCATCGGTGCCGCCGAAGTAGCTCAGCTGGAAGTTGCTGGTATAGGCCGGCAGGTCGATGGCGCGTTTGAGATTGGCCGGGGCGCTGCCGTCCACGGCGATCTGCTGGGACAGCGATTGCAGCAATTGGATGCGGCTTTCCAGCCAGGTCTGGATGTTGCTGGTGGTCAGGCTGCCGAGTTCCTGCATCGAGGACTCGGTACTGCTGCGCAGGGTTTGACGCTGGCGGTAATCGTTGAACAGGATGAAACAGGCGAATGCAACGGCCACCACGAGAGCGGCTGCCAACAAGATCTTGTGGCTGAATTTCATGTTTCTGGTCATTAAATGATCTACCGCGCAGTGGCTGGTCAGCAAAGGGGCGTCAATTTGCCACAGTCGAGGGCTTGGCGCTGCTTTTATGTCGACTGGCCAGCGCCAAAGATTAGGCGGGTATTGACGAAAACCGACGAAATACCCAATGACCTGAGAAAGGGGCTGATTTATCGGTAAAAGGCTGACGAGTGGCCTAATAAATAGGCGGACGGTCGGGGAACCAGATTAGGGTTTTCTCTTCTAAGCTTCTGGTTGGCAACATGCCACCCCTCTTCCGCTCCAGGAGTTACACCATGTCGCTGCGTTCTATCGCCTTGCTCTCGTTCTGCGTGCTGTTGGCCGCGTGCAGCAAGATCAATCAGGAAAATTATTCGAAGCTGTCGACCGGCATGCCCAAGGCTCAGGTTGAAACCTTGCTGGGCAAACCCACCGATTGCTCGGGCGCACTCGGCATGTCCAGCTGCACCTGGGGCGACAAAAACAGCTTTATCAGCGTGCAGTATGCCGGTGACAAAGTGCTGATGTTTTCGGGCCAAGGCCTGAAGTAAACCGGGGCTTTTCGCCCACGGGAGAAAAAAATAATGAAGCGGTTCCTGATCGTTCTTTTTGCCGGCCTGGTATTGGCCGGCTGCGCCTCTTCTGGCGTAGATCCGTTGGCGCCCAAGACCGTCAATAGTGTCAACCTCAAGCGTTACCAGGGAACCTGGTACGAATTGGCGCGTCTGCCGGTGTATTTCCAGCGTAACTGTGCGCAATCCGAAGCCCATTACAGCCTCAAGCCTGACGGTGAGATGGCGGTGCTGAACCGCTGCCTGACTTCGCAATGGCAATGGGAAGAGGCCAAGGGCAGGGCTTATCCACAGGAAGTCGGCAAGGCCGACAAGCTGTGGGTCGAATTCGACACCTGGTTCTCGCGATTGATACCCGGTGTGTCGAAGGGAGAATACTGGGTGTTGTACGTCAGCGATGACTACAAGACCGCGATTGTCGGCGACCCGAGCCGCCATCATCTCTGGCTGCTGTCACGGACCCCGACGGTCAATGGCGTAGTGCGTGAAGAACTGCTGAGCAGGGCGCGTCAGCAGGGCTATGACACGACGCGACTGATCTGGCGTACGTCGGATGCCAAGATGGCCAAGACCTCGAACTAACGGTCACCGAAAAGCAAAAACTGTGGGAGTGAGCAGGCTCGCTCCCACAGTTTTTTTTGCGTCAGCCCAAGAGATCGCGCAGGACTTGAGTGAATGCCCGGTTACTCTCTTCCTCGTCGGCATGCCGCCCATCGCGCACGACCCACTGGCCATTGACCAGCACATCCCGCACCTGGCGATCGCCACCGGCAAATAGCCAACGATTGAGAATCCCGTCGCCACTGGCCGTCGCCAGGTACGGATCGTTGCCGTCCAGCACCAACCAATCCGCGCGCTTGCCGACTTCCAGGGCGCCGATCGGCTGCCCCAACGCCTGGGCGCCGCCATCTAGCGCGGCGTCATACAGCGTGCGGCCGACCATCGGCTGATTCGCGCCATACAACCGATTACGCCGCTGATCGCGCAGACGCTGGCCGTATTCCAGCCAGCGCAATTCTTCCACCACGCTCAACGATACATGGCTGTCGGAACCGATACCCATGCGCCCGCCCTGCGCCAGGAAGTCCACCGCCGGGAAAATCCCGTCGCCGAGGTTGGCTTCAGTGGTCAGGCACAGGCCGGCGATGGCGCGGCTCTTGGCCATGAGCGTGACTTCTTCCGGGTTGGCGTGGGTGGCGTGGACCAGGCACCAGCGTTGATCGACTTCGGTGTTTTCGTACAGCCATTGCAGTGGACGGCGACCGCTCCAGCCAAGGCAGTCGTCGACTTCCTTCTGCTGCTCGGCGATGTGAATGTGCACCGGGCACTGCTTGTCGCTGGCTGTCAGCACTTCGCTGATCTGCTGCGGTGTGACCGCGCGTAACGAGTGGAAACACAGGCCGAGCGACTGCGCCGGTTGCTGCGCCAGAATCGGCTGCAAACGCGACTGAAGCTTCAGGTAGTTTTCGGTGCTGTTGATAAAGCGGCGCTGGCCTTCGTTCGGGGTCTGTCCGCCAAAACCGGAATGGCTGTAGAGCACCGGCAGCAAGGTCAAACCGATACCGGCAGAGCTGGCGGCCTGGCTGATGCGCAGTGCCAGTTCGGCCGGGTCCGCATACGGCTGGCCATTATTGTCGTGATGGACGTAATGAAATTCAGCGACCGATGTGTAACCGGCCTTGAGCATTTCGATGTACAGCTGACGGGCGATAACGCCGAGTTGGTCCGGGCTGATTTTTCCGACGAGCCGATACATCAGATCGCGCCAGGTCCAAAAACTGTCATTCGGATTACCCGCCACTTCCGCCAGGCCGGCCATGGCCCGCTGGAAGGCGTGGGAGTGTAAATTCGGCATTCCCGGCAGCAGCGGACCGCTCAACCGTTCGGCGCCATCTGCGTGGGAGTCGGCCTGGATATGGGTCAGCACGCCATCGGCGTTGACTTCAAGACGTACATTGTTGGCCCATCCACTAGGCAGCAGCGCGCGTTCGGCAAAGAAGGCGGACATGGTTCAGCACCCCATCGTGTGTTATTTGTATATACATATACAGACGTTTGCCTGCTCGGTAAACTCCGGCAAGCTAGCAACCTCTACCAAATGAACAAGGATTAACCGTGCCGACTCCGCCTCCAGTCTCCCCGTTGGCCGCGAACATGGGCGACAGTCCGGCGCCCTTGTACGCCCGCGTAAAACAGATGATCACCCAGCAAATCGACAGTGGAAACTGGCCGCCGCACTACCGCGTTCCGTCGGAAAGCGAACTGGTCAACCAGCTGGGTTTCAGCCGCATGACCATCAACCGCGCCCTGCGCGAGATGACTGCCGACGGCCTGTTGGTGCGTATGCAAGGCGTCGGAACGTTCGTCGCCGAGCCGAAAAGTCAGTCTGCGCTGTTTGAAGTGCATAACATCGCCGACGAGATCGCCTCCCGTGGTCATCGTCACACGTGCAAGGTGATCACCCTCGAAGAAGAGGCCGCCGGTTCCGAGCGGGCCCTGGCCCTGGACATGCGCGAAGGCCAGAAGGTGTTCCACTCGCTGATCGTGCATTTCGAAAACGACATCCCGGTGCAAATCGAAGACCGTTTCGTCAACGCGCTGGTGGCGCCGGACTACCTCAAGCAAGACTTCACCCTGCAAACGCCTTACGCCTATCTGAATCAGGTCGCGCCGTTGACCGAGGGCGAGCATGTGGTCGAAGCGATTCTTGCCGAGCCATCCGAATGCAAGCTGCTACAGATTGAAAAGGGCGAACCGTGCCTGCTGATTCGTCGCCGCACCTGGTCCGGCCGTCAGCCGGTGACCGCCGCCCGCTTGATCCACCCCGGTTCCCGTCATCGTCTGGAAGGACGGTTCCACAAATAAAAAGAGCCATAAATGAGTCAGTTGAAGGTATTACGCGCGGCCGATTACCCGCGCATGCCGTGGAAGAACGGCGGCGGCAGCACTGAAGAAATCACCCGTGATACGGGGATAGGTCTTGATGGTTTTGGTTGGCGCCTGTCGATTGCCGACATCGGCGAGTCGGGCGGTTTTTCCACCTTTGCCGGTTATGAGCGGGTGATCACCGTACTGCAAGGCGAGGGCATGACCTTGCGCGTCGATGGCCTGGATACGCGGGCGTTGTTACCGCTCGACCCGTTTGCTTTCAATGGCGAGAGTCACGTGTCCTGCGCATTGCTCGGTGGGCCGATTCGCGACTTCAACCTGATTTATGCACCGGATCGTTACAGTGCGCGGTTGCAGTGGCTGGAAGGCAAGCAGCGGTTTTTTAGTGAAGCCGGGACTCTGCTGGTGTTCAGTGTCAGTGAAGCGCTGGAAGTGAAGGTCGGTAACAAAGCATCGCAACTCGGTCGCCATGATTGCCTGCAACTGGACGGTAACGTCGGTCTGCAGGACGTCGCCCTCAATGGTTCGTGCTGTGTCATTGAGCTGACTGCACGCTGATCCAATATCGAGTCGCCTCTATCGCGGGCAAGCCTCGCTCCCATAAGGTCGATGACAATCTTGTGGGCGCGAGGCTTGCCCGCGATGCTTTTCGTCCTCGCAAATCCGTTCCCCATCGCGCACCAATTTGTTACCGAACGCCCCAGTGTGGCGCAAAACCATGCTCAAGTAACAACCGGCACGTCCCCGAATAAATCCCCGCGAAAAATTTCACTTACGCCAGAACCCTTGATCCAGGCGCTTTCCAGCCCTGTAAGAAATTTTCTTGGATGCTCATTCAACAAGTTGGCCGCTTGATTGCATATGCTTGTATGTACAAGTAAAGACGTATGTGTATGAGTCACGAAGACTCAACCATCGTCCACTGATTCGCTGATGTGCACTGATGCCCATCGGCTTGCTCGCCCACTACCTGGGTTGGTTTGGATTGATTGCTGAGGAGTTCTTTTCGTGACTGAGAATAAACCTACTAAGTTTCGTGACGTTGAAATCCGTGCTGCCCGCGGTAACAAGCTGACCGCCAAGAGCTGGCTGACTGAAGCGCCGCTGCGCATGCTGATGAACAACCTCGACCCGGAAGTCGCCGAGAACCCTAAAGAACTGGTGGTTTACGGTGGTATCGGTCGTGCGGCACGTAACTGGGAATGCTACGACAAGATCGTCGAAAGCCTGACCAACCTGAACGACGACGAGACCCTGCTGGTGCAATCCGGCAAGCCGGTCGGCGTGTTCAAGACCCACAGCAACGCACCACGCGTTCTGATTGCCAACTCCAACCTGGTACCCCACTGGGCGAACTGGGAGCACTTCAACGAACTCGACGCCAAGGGCCTGGCCATGTACGGCCAGATGACCGCCGGCAGCTGGATCTACATCGGCAGCCAGGGCATCGTTCAAGGCACCTACGAAACCTTCGTCGAAGCCGGTCGCCAGCATTACAACGATGATCTGAAAGGTCGTTGGGTCCTGACCGCAGGCCTCGGCGGCATGGGCGGCGCTCAACCTCTGGCTGCAACTCTGGCCGGCGCTTGCTCGCTGAACATCGAATGCCAACAAGTGAGTATCGATTTCCGTCTGAAAAGCCGTTACGTCGACGAGCAAGCCAAAGACCTCGACGACGCCCTGGCCCGTATCGCCAAATACACTGCCGAAGGCAAGGCGATCTCCATCGCCCTGCTGGGCAACGCTGCGGAAATCCTCCCGGAACTGGTCCGTCGTGGCGTGCGCCCGGACATGGTCACCGACCAGACCAGCGCCCACGACCCGCTCAACGGCTACCTGCCGGCCGGCTGGACCTGGGACGAATACCGCGCTCGCGCCAAGACCGAACCTGCTGCCGTGGTCAAGGCCGCCAAGCAATCGATGGCCGTGCACGTTAAAGCGATGCTGGACTTCCAGAAAATGGGCGTGCCGACCTTCGACTACGGCAACAACATCCGTCAGATGGCGCAAGAAGAAGGCGTGGAAAACGCATTCGACTTCCCGGGTTTCGTACCGGCTTACATCCGTCCACTGTTCTGCCGTGGCATCGGCCCGTTCCGTTGGGCTGCACTGTCGGGCGACCCGCAGGACATCTACAAGACCGACGCCAAAGTCAAAGAACTGATCCCGGACGACGCCCACCTGCACAACTGGCTGGACATGGCTCGCGAGCGCATCAGCTTCCAGGGTCTGCCGGCACGTATCTGCTGGGTTGGCCTGGGCCTGCGCGCCAAGCTCGGTCTGGCGTTCAACGAAATGGTCCGTAGCGGTGAATTGTCCGCGCCAATCGTGATCGGTCGCGACCACCTGGACTCCGGCTCCGTATCCAGCCCGAACCGCGAAACCGAATCGATGCAGGACGGTTCCGACGCCGTGTCCGACTGGCCACTGCTCAACGCTCTGCTGAACACCGCGAGCGGCGCGACCTGGGTTTCCCTGCACCACGGCGGCGGCGTCGGCATGGGCTTCTCCCAGCACTCGGGCATGGTGATTGTCTGCGACGGTACTGACGAAGCGGCCGAGCGTATCGCTCGCGTGCTGCACAACGACCCGGCCACCGGTGTCATGCGTCACGCCGATGCGGGTTACCAGATCGCGATCGACTGCGCCAAGGAACAGGGGCTGAACCTGCCGATGATCACCGGCAAATAAGAGAAAAGACCACTGCAGGAGCTGTCGCGGCAGCTCCTGCAGAGATCACGATGTTGCAGACCCAACAATAAGCGGGGCGGGTCGCGCGTAGCGCAGGCCTGATTGGACGTGGACAGGGCTGGATGCCTCTTGACTGCCGTAAGCCAACTCATGATTAGGAGCGTCACACAATGAAATCGAACAAGACCCTGCTGACCACTTTGCTTTCCATGGGCCTGCTGGCCAGTGCCGGTGCTACCCAGGCGGCTGGCTGGTGCGAATCGGGTAAACCGGTGAAATTCGCCGGCCTGAACTGGGAAAGCGCCATGCTGCTGACCGACGTGCTGCAAGTCGTGTTGGAGAAAGGCTACGACTGCAAGACCGACAGCCTGCCGGGCAACTCCATCACCATGGAAAACGCCCTGAGCAGCAACGACATCCAAGTGTTCGCCGAAGAGTGGGTCGGCCGCAGCGAAGTCTGGAACAAGGCCGAGAAGGCCGGCAAGGTCGTCGGTGTCGGCGCTCCGGTGGTGGGTGCCGTCGAAGGCTGGTACGTGCCGCGCTACGTGATCGAAGGCGACGCCAAGCGCAAACTGGAAGCCAAGGCTCCGGACCTGAAAAACATTGCCGATCTGGCTAAATATTCCGCGGTATTCAAGGACGCCGAAGAGCCATCCAAAGGGCGTTTCTACAATTGCCCGGCCGGCTGGACCTGCGAGCTGGATAACAGCGAAATGCTGAAAAGCTACGGCCTGGAAAACAGCTACACCAACTTCCGTCCAGGCACCGGCCCGGCGCTGGATGCGGCGGTGCTGTCGAGCTACAAGCGTGGCGAGCCGATCCTTTTCTACTACTGGTCGCCAACCCCGCTGATGGGCCAGATCGACGTGGTCAAACTGGAAGAAAAACCGGGTGTCGACAAGCGCGTGACCATCAAGGTCGGCCTCTCCAAGACTTTCCACGAGCAGGCCCCGGAACTGGTGACCGTGCTGGAAAAGGTCAACCTGCCGATCGACCTGTTGAATCAGAACCTGGGGCGTATGGCCAAAGAGCGGATCGAGTCGCCAAAACTGGCCAAGATCTTCTTGAAGGAACATCCTGAAGTCTGGCACGCGTGGGTGAGCGAAGACGCAGCCAAGAAAATCGACGCGGCCTTGTAGGTTGAGCCTCTCCGACTGTCGGCAACGGCAGTCGGATGCTTGATCGCAACCCCTTGATTGAGAGTCTCTTATGTTTCCCGAAAGCTTTACCTTTTCCATCGCCGACTGGGTCAACGGTTGGGTCGATACGCTGGTCACCAACTACGGCGACGTGTTCCGCAGCATCTCTGACACCCTGCTGTGGGCCATCGTCAATCTTGAAGGGCTGCTGCGTGCGGCGCCCTGGTGGCTGATGCTGGCGATCGTGGCGGGCGTGGCTTGGCACGCGACCCGCAAAGTCGTGACCACGGCGGTCATCGTCGGCCTGCTGTTCCTGGTGGGCGCGGTCGGTCTCTGGGACAAGCTGATGCAGACCCTGGCGCTGATGATGGTGGCGACGGTCATCTCGGTGCTGATCGGCATTCCGTTGGGCATTCTTTCTGCGCGCAGCAATCGCCTGCGTTCGGTGTTGATGCCGTTGCTGGACATCATGCAAACCATGCCGAGCTTTGTGTACCTGATCCCGGTGCTGATGCTGTTCGGCCTGGGCAAGGTCCCGGCGATTTTCGCTACCGTTATTTACGCTGCGCCGCCGCTGATCCGCCTGACCGATCTGGGTATTCGCCAGGTTGACGGTGAAGTGATGGAAGCGATCAACGCCTTCGGTGCCAACCGCTGGCAGCAACTGTTCGGCGTGCAACTGCCGCTGGCCCTGCCGAGCATCATGGCCGGGATCAACCAGACCACCATGATGGCCCTGTCGATGGTGGTGATCGCCTCGATGATCGGTGCCCGTGGCTTGGGTGAAGACGTATTGGTGGGGATTCAGACCCTCAACGTCGGACGTGGTCTTGAGGCCGGTCTGGCGATCGTGATTCTGGCAGTGGTGATCGACCGCATTACACAGGCGTACGGTCGTGCACGGCATGAGGTGAGCAAATGAGCAACGCAGCCATCAGCAAGATCGAAGTCAAAAACGTCTTCAAGATTTTCGGCAACCGTTCCAAGGATGCGCTGGCCATGATTAGCCAGGGCAAAACCAAAGACCAGGTACTGGCCGAAACCGGTTGCGTGGTTGGCGTGAATGACCTGTCGCTGAGCATCGGCACCGGCGAGATCTTCGTGATCATGGGCCTGTCGGGTTCCGGCAAGTCGACCCTGGTGCGTCACTTCAACCGCCTGATCGACCCGACCAGCGGCGCGATCCTGGTGGACGGCGTGGACATCCTGCAATACGACATGGAAGCCCTGCGCGAATTTCGCCGGCACAAGATCAGCATGGTGTTCCAGAGCTTCGGCCTGCTGCCGCACAAAAGCGTGCTGGATAACGTCGCCTACGGCCTGAAAGTGCGTGGCGAGAGCAAGCAGATGTGCGCCGAGCGCGCACTGCACTGGATCAACACCGTGGGCCTGAAGGGCTACGAAAACAAATACCCGCATCAGCTTTCCGGCGGTATGCGCCAGCGTGTGGGCCTGGCTCGCGCCCTGGCGGCGGACACCGACATCATCCTGATGGACGAAGCTTTCAGCGCCCTCGACCCGCTGATCCGCGCCGAAATGCAGGACCAGTTGCTGGAACTGCAAAAGACCCTGCACAAGACCATCGTCTTCATCACCCACGACCTCGACGAGGCCGTGCGCATCGGCAATCGCATCGCGATTCTCAAGGATGGCCGGCTGATTCAGGTCGGCACGCCACGAGAGATCCTGCATTCGCCGGCGGATGAGTATGTGGACCGGTTCGTACAGCGGCGGGCTGCAGTGGTTTGAGGTTGATCGTTTTTGTGGCGAGGGAGCTTGCTCCCGCTGGGCTGCGAAGCGGCCCTGAAAATCTGCGACCGCTGCGCGGTCGAACGGGAGCAAGCTCCCTCGCCACAGGTGTCATACGTCCATGAATTTTGTATGAGGCTCTAGATGTCCCAGGCTGAAAAAATCGTTATCGCCGATGCCCCGTTGCGTTGGCAGGATGTGGTCGCGGTCGCCCGCCACGGTGCGCAGCTTGAGCTGTCGGCCCAAACCTGGGCGCGGATCGAGAATGCCCAGGCGATCGTCCAGCGCATCGTCGCCAGCGGCGAGCGCGCCTATGGCGTCAACACCGGCCTGGGCGCCTTGTGCAACGTCTCGCTCAAGGATGAACAACTCAGCCAGCTGTCGCGCAACACCTTGCTCAGCCATGCCTGCGGCGTCGGTGCTCCACTGTCCGACGAGCAGACTCGCGCGATCCTCTGCGCCGCGATCCACAACTACAGCCATGGCAAATCCGGCATTCACCGCCGGGTGGTCGAAGCATTGCTGGCGCTGCTCAATCGCGGCATCACTCCGCAGGTGCCGTCCCAGGGGTCGGTCGGTTATCTGACCCACATGGCCCACATCGGTATCGCGCTGCTGGGCGTCGGCAATGTCAGCTATCGCGGGCAGATCGTTTCTGCACAACAAGCCTTGGCCGAAGAAGGGCTGCAACCGGTTCAACTGGGTGCCAAAGATGGTTTGTGCCTGGTCAACGGCACACCGTGCATGACCGGCCTCAGCTGCCTGGCCCTGGCCGATGCAACGAACCTGGTGCAGTGGGCCGATGTGATCGGCGCCATGAGCTTCGAAGCCCAGCGTGGTCAGATTGCCGCGTTCGATGCTGAGATCATTGCGCTCAAACCGCATCCGGGCATGCAACAGGTGGGTATCAATCTGCGGGCGTTGCTCGACGGCAGTGAAGTGATCGCCAGCAGCAAAGGCATTCGCACTCAGGATGCGCTGAGCATCCGCTCGATTCCGCAAGTGCACGGCGCTGCCCGCGATCAGCTGGAACACGCCAGAAAACAGATCGAAACCGAGCTCAACTCCGCGACCGACAACCCGTTGCTGCTGGGCACGCCCGACAATTTCCGCGTCATGTCCCAGGCCAATCCGCACGGCCAATCAGTTGCTTTGGCGGCTGACTTGCTCGCCATTGCCATGGCCGAAATCGGCTCTATCGCCGAGCGTCGCCTGGACCGCTTGGTCAACCCGCACGTCAGCGGTTTGCCGGCCTTTCTGGTGGCCAACCCGGGCGTGAACTCCGGGATGATGATCGTGCAATACGTCGCCGCGTCGCTGTGTGCGGAAAACCGCCAGTTGGCGCAGCCGGCGGTGCTCGATAACTACGTCACTTCGGGCTTGCAGGAAGACCACCTGAGCATGGGCACCAACGCCGCGCTGAAGCTGCATCGCGCGTTGGAAAACTGCACGCAGATCCTCGCCATCGAGTACCTGTTGGCGGCTCAGGCTTTTGAATTCCTGAAAGAACAACGCTTCGGCGCCGGCACCGATGCCGCGTGGCGCCTGCTGCGCGAACGTATTCCGGCCTACGACCAGGACCGCTGGCTGGCGCCAGACATCGCCAGCGCCGCTGCTGTTTTGAAAGACCCGATTTTGCTGCACAAGGCTGTACCGAACCTCAACTGATTTCCACAACCACCAGCGTGCCAAGGCGCGGCCCCTCCAAAAGGCGGGAAGCGACGGACAACGGATATCTCCGGAGCGTCTGGTTAGTTAATAAAAATGCTCTCAAAAGGAGAATGAATGTGACTGCGCTTAATTTGATTCCCGGCCAACTGAGCCTTGCCCAACTGCGTGATGTGTATCAGCAACCGGTCAAAATCACCCTCGACGAAAGCGCTTCGGCGCAAATCGAAGCCAGCGTTGCCTGCGTGGAACAGATCCTCGCCGAGAACCGCACCGCGTATGGCATCAACACCGGTTTCGGCCTGCTGGCCTCGACCCGCATCGCCAGCGAAGACCTGGAAAACCTCCAGCGCTCGCTGGTGCTGTCCCATGCCGCCGGTGTCGGCGAGCCGATCAGCGACGCCCTGGTGCGACTGGTCATGGTGCTCAAGGTCAACAGCCTCAGCCGTGGTTTCTCCGGTATTCGTCGTCAGGTGATCGACGCACTGATCGCGCTGATCAATGCCGAGGTTTACCCGCATATTCCTCTGAAAGGTTCGGTCGGTGCATCCGGCGATTTGGCGCCGTTGGCGCACATGTCGCTGGTGCTGCTGGGCGAAGGCAAGGCGCGTTACAAAGGTGAATGGCTGCCCGCCACCGAAGCGCTGAAAGTCGCCGGTCTGACACCGCTGACCCTGGCAGCGAAAGAAGGCCTGGCGCTGCTCAACGGCACTCAGGTGTCCACCGCCTACGCCCTGCGTGGCCTGTTCGAAGGCGAAGATCTGTTCGCCGGCGCACTGGCCCTTGGCGGCCTGACGGTCGAAGCGGTACTGGGCTCGCGCTCGCCATTCGACGCACGTATTCATGCCGCTCGCGGCCAGAAAGGCCAGATCGACGCCGCTGCCGCTTACCGCGATCTGCTGGGCGAGCGCAGTGAAGTGTCCGACTCGCACCAGAACTGCGAAAAGGTCCAGGATCCGTACTCCCTGCGCTGCCAGCCGCAAGTCATGGGCGCCTGCCTGACCCAGTTCCGTCAGGCCGCCGAAGTGCTTGCCATCGAAGCCAACGCCGTATCGGACAACCCATTGGTGTTCGCCGCTGAAGGCGACGTGATCTCCGGCGGTAATTTCCACGCCGAGCCGGTGGCCATGGCTGCCGACAACATGGCCCTGGCCATTGCCGAAATCGGCTCCCTGAGTGAACGCCGCATTTCGCTGATGATGGACAAGCACATGTCGCAACTGCCGCCGTTCCTGGTGGCCAATGGCGGCGTGAACTCCGGCTTCATGATCGCTCAAGTAACGGCTGCGGCACTGGCCAGCGAGAACAAGGCGCTGTCCCATCCGCATTCGGTGGACAGCCTGCCGACTTCCGCCAACCAGGAAGACCACGTGTCCATGGCGCCGGCTGCCGGCAAGCGTCTGTGGGAAATGGCCGAGAACACTCGCGGGATTCTCGCGGTGGAATGGTTGGCGGCGGCCCAGGGTCTGGATCTGCGCGACGGTCTGAAAACCTCGCCAAAACTGGAAAAAGCCCGTGCGATCCTGCGTGCTGAAGTGCCGTTCTACGAGAAGGACCGCTTCTTTGCGCCGGACATCAATGCGGCCAGTGAGTTGTTGGCGACGCGTTGCCTGAATGGCCTGGTGACGGCGAAGTTGTTGCCTAGCCTGTAATAGCTCCTTCTCTGATGATCGTTCCCACGCGGAGCGTGGGAACGATCATTTAGCGTCGAATAAGAATAATTAAGGACGAGAAATGCAACAGCCAGCAAAAGGTTTGAAACGCGGGCTCTCTGCCCGACATATTCGCTTCATGGCACTGGGGTCGGCGATCGGCACCGGGCTGTTTTACGGTTCTGCCTCGGCCATTCAAATGGCCGGCCCCGCGGTCCTGCTCGCTTACCTGATCGGTGGCGCGGCGGTGTTCATGGTCATGCGCGCCCTTGGCGAAATGGCGGTGCATAACCCGGTGGCCGGTTCATTCGGCCAGTACGCCAGCACCTATCTGGGGCCAATGGCGGGCTTTATCCTCGGTTGGACCTACGCATTTGAAATGGTCATCGTCGGTATGGCCGACGTGACCGCATTCGGCATTTACATGGGGTTCTGGTTTCCGGAAGTCTCCCGCTGGATCTGGGTGCTGGGCATCGTTTCGGTGGTCGGCGGCTTGAACCTGTGCAACGTCAAAGTCTTCGGCGAAATGGAGTTCTGGTTGTCACTGCTCAAGGTCGCGGCCATCGTCGCGATGATCCTTGGCGGTTTCGGCATCATGCTGTTCGGCATCAGCAATGCGCCCGGTGCCCAGGCGACCGATATCAGCAACCTCTGGACCCAGGGCGGCTTCATGCCCAATGGCGTGGGCGGCTTGATCGCCTCGTTTGCGGTGGTGATGTTTGCCTTTGGCGGTATTGAAATCATCGGCGTTACCGCCGGTGAAGCCAAAGACCCGCAGCATGTGCTGCCTCGCGCGATCAATGCCGTACCGTTGCGAATCCTGCTGTTCTACGTGCTGACGATGCTGGTGCTGATGTCGATCTTCCCGTGGCAGCAGATCGGCAGCCAAGGCAGCCCGTTCGTGCAGATTTTCGACAACCTTGGGATCAGCTCGGCGGCGACCATCCTCAACATCGTGGTGATCTCGGCGGCGGTGTCGGCCATCAACAGTGACATCTTCGGCGCGGGCCGCATGATGTATGGCCTGGCTCAGCAAGGGCACGCACCGAAAGGCTTCGCTCGCTTGTCGCGCAATGGCGTGCCGTGGCTGACGGTGATGGTGATGAGCTGCGCGCTGCTGCTGGGTGTGTTGCTGAACTACCTGATCCCGGAAAACGTGTTTCTGCTGATCGCCTCCATCGCGACCTTTGCCACGGTGTGGGTCTGGCTGATGATTCTGTTCACCCAGGTGGCCATGCGTCGCTCCATGAGTGCCGAGCAGGTCGCACAATTGAAATTCCCGGTGCCGTTCTGGCCCTATGCGCCGATGGCGGCGATTGCCTTCATGCTGTTCATCTTCGGCGTGCTGGGTTATTTCCCGGATACCCAGGCGGCGTTGATCGTCGGCGTGGTCTGGATTGTGTTGCTGGTGCTGGCCTACCTGACGTGGGTCAAACCGGCGGCAGGCAAGGCGGTACCGGTGGAACAGGAACCCATTTTTTCTCATCGATAACCTAACGGAGGCCAAGGATGAAAACGCTCTGGCAACACTGCCACGTCGCAACCATGGCGCAAGGCGTCTACTCGATCATCGAGGATGCGGCCATCGTGACGTCCGGTGCGCACATTGAGTGGATCGGCCCACGCGCCGAACTGCCGGCCGGCGAGTACCCGGCGGTCAATGACTTGAGCGGGGCCTGGGTCACCCCGGGCCTGATCGACTGCCACACCCATACGGTATTCGGCGGCAACCGCAGCGGCGAATTCGAGCAGCGCCTGCAAGGCGTCAGCTACGCGGAAATCGCCGCTGCCGGCGGCGGCATTGCCAGCACCGTGCGCGCCACCCGCGCCGCCAGTGAAGACGAACTGTTCGCCAGCGCCGCCAAGCGTCTGAAAAGCCTGATGCGTGATGGCGTGACCACCGTCGAAATGAAATCCGGCTACGGCCTGGACCTGGYCAGCGAACGCAAGATCCTGCGGGTGATCCGTCGTCTCGGCGCCGAGCTACCCGTTAGCGTGCGCAGCACGTGCCTGGCGGCCCACGCCTTGCCGCCGGAATACACCGACCGCGCCGACGCCTACATCGATCACATCTGCAGCGAAATGCTCCCGGCCCTGGCGGCCGAAGGGCTGGTGGATGCGGTAGACGCTTTCTGTGAATACCTGGCGTTTTCGCCAGAGCAGGTCGAGCGGGTGTTCGTCGCCGCGCAGAGCCTCGGCTTGCCGGTGAAGCTGCACGCCGAGCAATTGTCATCGCTGCACGGTTCGAGCCTGGCGGCGCGTTACCACGCACTGTCCGCCGATCATCTGGAATTCATGACCGAAGCCGACGCCATCGCCATGGCCAAGTCCGGCACCGTCGCGGTATTGCTGCCCGGCGCGTTTTACTTCTTGCGGGAAACCCAATTGCCGCCGATGGAAGCCCTGCGCAAACACGGTGTGAAAATCGCCATCGCCAGCGACCTTAACCCGGGCACTTCGCCGGCGTTGTCGTTGCGCTTGATGCTGAACATGGCCTGCACCTGCTTCCGCATGACCCCGGAAGAGGCGCTGGCGGGCGCGACTATTCATGCCGCCACCGCCTTGGGCATGGGCCAAACCCACGGTTCGCTGGAAGCCGGCAAGGTCGCAGACTTCGTCGCCTGGCAAATCGATCGTCCGGCCGACCTGTCGTACTGGCTGGGCGGCGACCTGGAAAAACGCGTCGTGCGTCACGGCGTTGAATCAAATCTGTAGGAGAGCGGTTGTGGATAAGGTTCTGAACTTCAAACAAGGCCGCGTGCCACTGCTGATCAGCATGCCCCACGCCGGCCTGCGCCTGACCCCGACGGTGGAAGCGGGGTTGATCCCCGACGCGAAAAGCCTGCCGGACACTGACTGGCACATTCCACGGCTTTATGAGTTCGCTGCCGAACTGGGCGCCAGCACCCTGGCGGCCGAGTACTCGCGGTTTGTCATCGACCTGAATCGGCCGTCCGACGACAAGCCTTTATATGTCGGCGCCACCACCGGTCTGTATCCGGCGACGCTGTTCGATGGCGTGCCGTTGTTCCGCGAAGGGCTGGAGCCGTCGGCTGCGGAACGGGCGACGTATCTGGAGCAGATCTGGACGCCGTACCACCGCACCTTGCAGGAAGAGCTGGCGCGGCTGAAAGCCGAGTTCGGCTACGCGCTGCTGTTCGACGCGCACTCGATCCGTTCGGTGATTCCGCACCTGTTCGACGGCAAGCTGCCGGATTTCAACCTCGGCACCTTCAATGGCGCCAGCTGCGATCCACAGTTGGCCACACAGCTGGAAGCGATCTGCGCGAAGCACACCGATTACAGCCATGTGTTGAACGGTCGATTCAAGGGCGGTCACATCACCCGGCATTACGGCAACCCGGCCGAGAACATTCATGCCGTGCAACTGGAGTTGGGCCAGTGTACGTATATGGAAGAGTTCCAGCCGTTCCGTTATCGCCCGGACCTGGCGGCACCGACGCAAGTGGTGCTTAGGGAATTGCTGCAAGGGTTGTTGGCGTGGGGCGAAAAGCATTACAGCGCGTAACCCTGTGGCGAACGGGCCTTTGTGGCGAGGGAGCTTGTCGGATCGCCGCACGTCCCGCTCGGCGGCGAAGCCGTCGTAAACCCTGTTGGTCGGGCGTATCTGATGAAACTCGGTTGAATGGTTTGGGGGCAGCTTCGCAAACCAGCGGGAGCAAGCTCCCTCGCCACAGATTAGTGTTCGCCTTGGTAACGCATCAGGACAGTCGCCACCGTGCAAAACACGGTCGCCACAGGTCACTTTTGCCGACTCGGCGCTGCGTAACGTTGTGGGCACGGTGCACAAAGACACCGGGCCCACAATAATCTGCTGCCGAGCGAGCCTTCCCGATGAAACGACTGTTCAACCGCTGTCTGTTAATCCTCACCGGCACTGCTCTTCTGAGCACCAGCGTTTTCGCCAACGACCCCGCTTCCTGCAAGACCGTGCGCATGGGCGTGGTCAACTGGACCGACGTCATTGCCACCAGCGGCATGGCCGATGTGCTGCTCAATGGCCTTGGCTATGAAAGCAAGCAAACCAGCGCCGTGCAGCAAATCATCTTCGCCGGCATCCGCGACAAACGCCTCGATATCTTCCTCGGTTACTGGAAACCGGCGATGGACAAGAACATCGCCCCGTTCGTCGCTGCCAATCAAGTGAAGGTCATGGACAAACCGAGCCTGGCCGACGCCCAGGCAACGCTCGCCGTACCTGATTACGTCGCTGCCGCCGGCCTGAAAACCTTCGCTGACATCGCCAGGTTCAAGGATCAGTTGGGCGGCAAGATTTACGGCATCGAGCCAGGCAGCGGCGCCAACACCACCATCAAAACCATGATCGAGACCAACCGCTTCGGTTTGAAGGACTTCAAGCTGATCGAGTCCGGTGAGGCCGGGATGCTCGCCGCCGTGCAGCGGGCGGTCAATCGCAAGGAGTTCGTGGTGTTCGTCGGCTGGACCCCGCATCCGATGAACATCAACATGAACATCGCCTACCTGACCGGCAGCGAAGACGTCTATGGCCCGAACGAAGGCGCGGCGACCGTTTCCACCGTGACCGCGCCGGACTATGCCGAGCGTTGCCCGAACGTGAACCGTCTATTGGAAAACCTGACCTTCACCGCTGCCCAGGAAAGCCAGTTGATGGTGCCGATCATGGAGCGCAAGACGCCGCAGGATGTCGCCAAACAGTGGCTGCGTGATCATCCCGAAGACCTTCAGCGCTGGCTGGCGGGTGTCAGCAGTTTCGATGGCAAGGAAGGGGTGGCAACCGTTCAGGCCAGTTTGAAAAACTGACTGGTCGAGCGAGAGCACTCTGGCGAGGAAGACGCAGAACCTGTAGGAGCGTGGCTTGCCCGCGAAGAACGATGATGCGCGCCTGGCAACCGCCGGTTCCGCCGCCGACCAACGGTTGGCCCTGCATTGTGTATCTGCATGGCGGCGGTTGGGTGGTGGGGGATCTGGACTCCCACGACTTCATCTGCGCCGAACTGGCATCGGTGCTCGGTGTGTTGGTGATCGCCGTCGATTATCGGCTGGCGCCGGAGCATCCGTTTCCAGCGGCGTTCGATGACTGCCTGAGTGTCTGGCGTGCGTTGCGCACGGGGCCGTTTCAGCTCGACCCGGCGCGGACGCTGGTGGCCGGCGACAGCGCTGGCGGCAACCTTGCCGCTGCGCTGTGTCTGGCCTTGCGCGATGCCGGCGAACCGGCGCCTTGTGCGCAGGTGCTGATCTATCCGGGCCTGGGCGGTGATCACCGGTTGCCATCACGCGGCGAATGCGCCGACGCGCCATTGCTCAGCAGCAGCGATCTGGATTGTTATCACACGCTGTACCTGGGTGGTGTCCGTCAGCCAACGGCCTATGCGATGCCCTTGCTCGCCGCCGACTTCAGCGGCCTGCCGCCGGCGCTGATCGCTGTGGCGCAGTTCGATCCGCTACGCGATGACGGCGTGCTTTACGCCGGGCGACTCAACGCCGCCGGCGTGAGCGCAATGCTTTATTACGGTCAGGGGCTGGTTCATGGGTGCTTGCGGGCGCGGGGGCAGGTTGCCGAGGTCGACCGACTCTATGAAACCCTGCTCGGCTATTTGGCTGACAAGACGGGCTGACAAGCGCTGACGCTGCAAGGGGCATGCTCATTGAAGTAATTCGGGTTTATGATGCCGGACGGCAGAATAATAGAAGTCCCTACAGGGATGACCTCGACCCCTTACGGAGCGCGCAATGCAGACTTTGTACCCGCAGATCAAACCCCACGCCCGGCACGATCTGGCCGTCGATAAAACCCATACGCTGTATGTCGACGAAAGCGGTTCACCGGAAGGTTTGCCGGTAGTGTTCATTCACGGCGGCCCTGGCGCCGGGTGTGATGCGCAGAGCCGCCGGTATTTCGATCCGAACCTGTATCGCATCGTCACCTTCGACCAGCGCGGTTGCGGTCGCTCCACGCCCCACGCCAGCCTTGAGAACAACACCACCTGGGATCTGGTCGCCGACCTCGAGCGGATTCGCAAGCACCTGGGCATCGACAAATGGGTGCTGTTCGGCGGTTCCTGGGGTTCGACCCTGGCCCTGGCTTACGCGCAAACCCACCCGGAGCGCGTGCACGGTCTGATTCTGCGCGGGATTTTTCTCTGCCGTCCCCAGGAAATCGAGTGGTTCTACCAGTGTGGCGCCAGTCGCCTGTTCCCCGATTACTGGCAGGACTACATCGCGCCGATTCCGCTGGACGAGCGTGACGACTTGCTCACGGCATTCCACAAACGCCTGGTCGGCAACGACCAGATCGCCCAGATGCATGCGGCCAAGGCCTGGTCCATCTGGGAAGGCCGCACCGCGACCTTGCGTCCGAACCCGCTGGTGGTCGATCGTTTCTCCGAACCCCAGCGTGCGTTGTCCATCGCCCGCATCGAATGTCACTACTTCACCAACAACGCTTTCCTTGAGCCGAATCAGCTGATCCGCGACATGGGCAAGATCGCCCATTTGCCCGGCGTCATCGTCCATGGTCGCTATGACGTGATCTGCCCGCTGGACAACGCCTGGGAACTGCATCAAGCCTGGCCGAACAGCGAACTGCAGGTGATCCGCGACGCCGGCCATGCGGCGTCCGAACCGGGGATCACCGATGCATTGGTACGCGCCGCCGATCAGATGGCCCGTCGCTTGCTCGACCTGTCGCCTGACGAAGCATGAAGGCCCTGCTGCAACGCGTGCGCGGCGCGCGAGTCGAGGTCGCGGGAGAGGTGGTGGGTGCGATAGATCAGGGGTTGCTGGTGCTGGTGGCGGTCGAACCCGACGACACGCAGGCCAGCGCCGACAAACTTCTGCATAAACTGCTTAACTATCGAGTATTCAGTGACGCCGAGGGCAAGATGAATCTGTCCTTGGCTGACGTGGACGGCGGGTTGTTGCTGGTCTCGCAGTTCACCCTGGCCGCCGATACCAAAAACGGGTTGCGTCCGAGTTTTTCGACTGCAGCCCCTCCGGCCTTGGGCGAGGCGCTGTTCGACTATCTATTGGGCAAAGCGAAACAGGTGCATGGCACTGTGGCATCAGGTAGATTCGGCGCGGATATGCAGGTGCACCTGGTCAATGATGGCCCGGTAACCTTCCTGTTACAGACGTGAAAGCGCTTGAAACATGTTTTTAAGGGCATTTCGGCTGAAAACAGAGGCTTTTCCCGATAAATACTTGCTTCCCCCTGATGCGTTGTAACGCGGCCTACTAGATAATCGCGCGCTACGGGGATCAGCGTTCGTTGGTCCATTTTGACTTAGGTAGAGACTTGTCCGCGGCCTGTTGGGGAATCATTTTGCCCCATGGGAGTCGGAACAATGCTCGCCAACTTGGCAAGAGTGGTCCGCAGGGTCGGTTTTTTCCACCGTACACCGTGCTGGCACTTTAACTGGCCGTTGGTTTTTTGATCTGTTTTCGGCGAGGGTTGCTCGTGATTGTTAGTCCCTGTAATGCACCAAAATTGTCTGCCAAACGGTTTCGAAATGCTCTGGTAGCGGGCTCTGCACTGCTCTGCCTGTTCAGCGCCGGCCAGCTTTGGGCATTCAATCTGGATGACGTATCGGTCAAGGCAAAAGAGCTGGCCGGGCAAAAATACGAAGCCCCGCGCAGTAACCTGCCGAATGAATTTCGTGAAATGAAATTCGCGGATTATCAAAAAATCCGCTTCCTCACCGAAAAAGCCGAGTGGGCTAACCAGAAAACCCCATTCAAGCTGTCGTTCTATCACCAGGGCATGCACTTCGATACGCCGGTGAAAATCAACGAAATCACGGCCAACACCGTCGAAGAGATCAAATACGACCCAAGTCGTTTCGATTTCGGCGATATGAAGTTCGATCCTAAAGCCACCGAGCAGCTGGGTTATGCCGGTTTCCGTGTGCTCTACCCGATCAACAAGGCCGACAAGCAAGACGAAATCATGACCATGCTCGGCGCGAGTTACTTCCGCGTCGTCGGCAAAGGCCACACCTATGGCTTGTCCGCTCGCGGCATGGCCATCGATACCGCCTTGCCGTCCGGCGAAGAGTTCCCGCGTTTCACCGAGTTCTGGATTCAGCAGCCGAAGCCGGGCGACAAGCACCTGGTGATCTTCGCCCTGCTGGATTCGCCGCGCGCCACTGGTGCCTATCGCCTGACCCTGCGTCYGGGCAGCGACACGGTCGTCGACGTCAAGGCCAAGATGTTCCTGCGTGACAAGGTCACCAAACTTGGCGTTGCGCCGCTGACCAGCATGTTCCTGTTCGGCGCCAACCAGCCGTCGAAAGTGCTGAACTACCGTCGCGAACTGCACGACTCCAGCGGTCTGTCGATCCATGCAGGCAACGGCGAATGGATCTGGCGCCCATTGAACAACCCGAAACACCTGGCCGTGAGCAACTTCTCGATCGAGAACCCGCGCGGTTTCGGCTTGCTGCAACGTGGCCGTGACTTCAGCCACTACGAAGACCTCGATGACCGCTACGACAAGCGCCCAAGTGCCTGGATCGAGCCGAAAGGCGATTGGGGCAAGGGCTCCGTCGATCTGGTGGAGATTCCTACCGCTGACGAAACCAACGACAATATCGTTGCTTTCTGGAGTCCGGAAAAACTGCCAGAGCCTGGCCAACCCCTGGACGTCGCCTATCGCATGCACTGGACCATCGACGAAGCCGCCCTGCATTCGGCGGACAGCGCCTGGGTTCAACAGACCCTGCGTTCCACGGGTGACGTGAAGCAGTCGAACCTGATTCGTCAGCCGGACGGCAGCGTGGCCTACCTGGTGGATTTCCAAGGTCCGTCCCTGCAAGACTTGCCAGAAGATGCTGAAGTACGCAGCCAGGTTAGCGTTGGCGACAACGCGGAACTGGTCGAGAACAGTGTCCGTTACAACCCTGAAACCAAGGGCTGGCGCCTGACCCTGCGGATGAAGATCAAGGATCCGGGCAAGTCCACTGAAATGCGTGCAGCACTGGTCAAGACCATCACGCCGGCCGAGACGATCAAGACCACGGCGCCAGCGTCCAGCTCTTCCGTTGCCAAGGCCGACAAGATCGCCGCCAAGCAGCAGGAGAAGAAGGACAAGGAGGCCAAGCAAGCTGAAGCGCAAGCCCAGCAAGTCAAGGACACCAAGGACAAGGACAACAAAGACGCCAAGCAGCCTGTCGCTGCCGAAGCGGCCCCTGCCACACCGGAATCGGCACCGACTGAACAAGTCCTGACCGAGACCTGGAGCTATCAGTTGCCTGCCGATGAGTAATTCACAAGTACAGCCACAAACGCTTGCCGAGTACCTGGCGCATTTGCCGATGACCGACGAGCAGCGCGCGGAACTCGCGGGCTGCAAGTCTTTCAGTGAGTTGCACGAACGTCTGTCGTCCCAGGCGTTCGACGCGCCGACCGATGCCGCCCAGGCGTCGGTCGGGCGGCGCCTGACCCTGAACACCGCCGAAGAACTGGCGGATGCGCAAATGTTGGGACTCGATGCCAGTGGTCGGGTTTGCCTCAAGGCAGCCCCGCCGATCCGTCGGACCAAAGTCGTTCCGGAGCCATGGCGCACCAATATCCTGGTGCGTGGCTGGCGTCGGCTGACCGGTCGCACCAACCCGCCGAAGCCGCCGAAAGACGAGAACGTGTTGCCAGCAGCTCGCTGGCGCACCGTCGGTTCGATCCGTCGTTACATTCTGTTGGTGCTGATGCTTGGTCAGACGATCGTCGCCGGCTGGTACATGAAAGGCATCATGCCGTACCAGGGCTGGTCGTTCGTCGATCTGGAAGAAGTCCTGCACCAACCGCTGCTGCAAACTGCGGCCCAGGTGCTGCCTTACGTGTTGCAAACCAGCATCCTGATTCTGTTCGGGATTCTGTTCTGTTGGGTGTCGGCCGGTTTCTGGACCGCGCTGATGGGCTTCCTCGAGTTGATCACCGGTCGCGACAAGTACCGCATTTCCGGCGCCAGCGCCGGCAACGAGCCGATCGCCAAGGACGCACGCACCGCATTGGTGATGCCGATCTGCAACGAAGACGTGCCGCGGGTGTTCGCCGGTTTGCGGGCGACCTTCGAGTCGGTTGCAGCCTCGGGTAACCTGGATCGTTTCGACTTTTTCGTGCTCAGCGACAGTAACGACGCCGATATCTGCGTCGCCGAACAGCAGGCCTGGCTGGACGTCTGCCGTGAAGCCAAGGGCTTCGGCAAGATCTTCTACCGCCGCCGCCGTCGTCGCGTAAAACGTAAAAGCGGCAACCTCGACGACTTCTGCCGTCGTTGGGGCGGTGACTACAAATACATGGTCGTGCTCGACGCCGACAGCGTAATGAGTGGCGAATGCCTGAGCAGCCTGGTGCGCCTGATGGAAGCCACGCCGGACGCCGGGATCATCCAGACCGCGCCGCGTGCGTCGGGCATGGACACCCTTTATGCGCGTATGCAGCAGTTCGCCACCCGCGTGTACGGTCCACTGTTCACCGCTGGCCTGCACTTTTGGCAGTTGGGCGAATCCCACTACTGGGGCCACAACGCGATCATCCGCATGAAGCCGTTCATCGAGCACTGCGCCCTGGCGCCGTTGCCCGGTAAAGGCGCGTTCGCCGGTGCGATTCTGTCCCACGACTTCGTTGAAGCGGCGCTGATGCGCCGTGCCGGCTGGGGCGTGTGGATTGCCTATGACTTGCCGGGCAGCTACGAAGAACTGCCACCGAACCTGCTGGACGAACTCAAGCGTGACCGTCGCTGGTGCCACGGCAACCTGATGAACTTCCGGCTGTTCCTGGTCAAGGGCATGCACCCGGTACACCGTGCGGTGTTCCTGACAGGCGTGATGTCTTACTTGTCGGCGCCGTTGTGGTTCTTCTTCCTCGTGCTGTCGACAGCCCTGCTGGCGACCAACACGCTGATGGAGCCGCAGTACTTCCTGGAACCGCGCCAGCTCTATCCGCTGTGGCCACAATGGCACCCGGACAAGGCGATCGCACTGTTCTCGACGACTATCGTGCTGCTGTTCCTGCCGAAGCTGCTGAGCATCATCCTGATCTGGGCCAAAGGCGCGAAAGAGTTCGGTGGCAGGTTCAAGGTGACGCTGTCGATGCTGCTGGAAATGTTGTTCTCCATGCTGCTGGCGCCGGTGCGGATGATTTTCCACACCCGTTTCGTGCTCGCCGCGTTCCTCGGCTGGGCCGCGACCTGGAACTCGCCGCAACGTGACGACGACTCCACGCCCTGGAGCGAGGCGGTCAAGCGTCACGGTCCGCAAACAGCGCTGGGTTTCTTCTGGGCGCTGCTGGTGATCTGGCTGAACCCGAGCTTCCTCTGGTGGCTGGTGCCGATCGTCGGTTCGCTGATGCTGTCGATTCCGGTGTCGGTGATCTCCAGTCGTGTCGGCCTGGGCCTGAAATCCCGTGACGAGAGCCTGTTCCTGATTCCTGAGGAATACAATCCGCCGCAGGCATTGCTGGCGACCGATCAGTACACCCACGAAAACCGCTGGCATGCACTGCACGACGGCTTCGTCCGGTCGGTGGTCGATCCACAGCAGAACGCGTTGGCGTGTGCGCTGGCGACGTCTCGTCACCGTCAGGCCGAGCCGAT
The DNA here is from genome assembly GCF_056396925.1 of Pseudomonas sp. 05N433. Classification (NCBI taxonomy): domain Bacteria; kingdom Pseudomonadati; phylum Pseudomonadota; class Gammaproteobacteria; order Pseudomonadales; family Pseudomonadaceae; genus Pseudomonas; species Pseudomonas sp. 05N433. Next base: position 26,795 of record NZ_JBFTML010000071.1, read on the forward strand.
CGAATGGCTGCGCATCGAGCGGGTTCGCCATGCGATGAAGGTCGGGCCTGAAGGGCTGACCAACAACGAGCGCGTGGCCCTGCTGAGTGATCCGGTGGCACTGGGTCGCTTGCATGAGCAGGTCTGGAGCGAAGGCCATGCCGAGTGGCTGCAGGCCTGGCGCACTTCGGTGGATGCCGATCCGCATGCGCCGCTGTTGCCGCTCAAGCCGTTGAGCGTGCAGCCTCAGTTGGCATAATGAAAAACCCCGCGAAAGCGGGGTTTTTTTGTGCTGATGATCGCTCCCGTGTTCTGCGTGGGAACGATCAAACAAATCTCCCTCAACCCCTTGTGCAAACGGCCGAGTGCGTTAGCATCCGTCCCCGAATTGGTGCGCCCGGACAACTTTCTGTTCGTATCTGCCGGTTTCCCAAAGGAAACCTGCGGTTTGCGTGCCTCACAATGCGATGGGTTTTGGGGACTTGAAGATGAAGAAGTATCTGTCGATGCTGCTGGTCGGCGTCACGGCATTGGTTGCAGTCAGCGCGGTGCAGGCCGGTGCCATCGATGACGCGGTCAAACGCGGCACGCTGAAAGTCGGCATGGACCCGACCTACATGCCGTTCGAAATGACCAACAAGCGCGGCGAAATCATCGGCTTCGAAGTCGACATCCTCAAAGCCATGGCCAAGACCATGGGCGTCAAGCTGGAAATGGTATCCACCGGCTACGACGGCATCATCCCGGCCCTGCTGACCGACAAGTTCGACATGATCGGCAGTGGCATGACCCTGACCCAGGAACGCAACCTGCGCCTGAACTTCAGCGAGCCCTTCATCGTGGTCGGCCAGACGCTGCTGATCCGCAAGGAGCTGGAAGGCACCATCAAGTCCTATAAAGACCTGAACACCGCCGACTACCGCATCACCTCCAAGCTCGGCACCACTGGCGAGATGGTCTCCAAAAAGCTCATTTCCAAAGCCAAGTACCACGGCTACGACAACGAGCAGGAAGCGGTGCTCGACGTGGTCAACGGCAAGGCCGACGCCTTCATCTACGACGCGCCTTACAACGTCGTGGCGGTGAACAAGGTCGGCAACGGCAAACTGCTGTTCCTCGACAAGCCATTCACCTATGAGCCTTTGGCTTTCGGCCTGAAGAAAGGCGATTACGACAGCCTCAACTTCATCAACAACTTCCTGCACCAGATCCACGAAGACGGCACCTACGATCGCATCCATGACAAGTGGTTTAAAGACACCGCCTGGCTCAAGGACATGGAATAACACCGCCTTTGTGGCGAGGGAGCTTGCTCCCGTCCGACTGCGAAGCAGTCGTAAATCGATTGACTCGTTTTACCCGACGTTGCGCGGTGGCCGATTTCAGGGTTGCTGCGCAACCCAGCGGGAGCAAGCTCCCTCGCCACAGAGGGAGCGGGCGCCCTGATCGTTATGGATTTGCCTTTAAATGAAACAGAAAAAAGCCCAATGGCCCTGGCACGTATTAACCGTGCTGGTGCTGATCGGCCTGGCCGGCGCGTTGTACTACGCCACCTCGCTGATGTCCTACGAATGGCGCTGGAACCGTGTGCCGCAGTACTTCGCCTACCACGCCGAAGAGTCCCAGCGCGCGGCCGACATCTCCACCGTCAGTGAGCTGGTGCGCAAGGGCAGCAAGGCTGAAGTCACCCTGCGCAATGATGCAGGGGATGAGCAGCACCTGACGGTTGACGACAACAGCCTGCAAGTCGCGCAAGGCGATGATGTGGCCGAAGGCGATGTGATCGGTGTGACCCGGCATTGGGCCGCCGGCCCGCTGCTATGGGGTCTCTGGACCACGTTGTGGTTGTCCCTGGTGTCTGGCGTGCTTGGCCTGCTGATCGGCCTGGCCACCGGGCTGTGCCGCCTGTCGAACAACCCGACCCTGCGCGACCTCTCGACGATCTATGTCGAGCTGGTGCGCGGTACGCCGCTGCTGGTGCAGATTTTCATTTTCTACTTCTTCATCGGCACCGTGATGAACCTTTCCCGGGAGTTCGCCGGGATCGCCGCGCTGTCGCTGTTCACCGGTGCCTACGTGGCGGAGATCATCCGCTCTGGCGTGCAATCGATTGCACGCGGCCAGAACGAAGCGGCGCGCTCCCTCGGTTTGAGCGGTGGCCAGTCGATGCGCCACGTGGTGCTGCCACAAGCGTTCAAGCGCGTGCTGCCACCGCTGGCCGGGCAGTTCATCAGTCTGGTCAAGGACACCTCGCTGGTGTCGGTGATCGCGATTACCGAACTGTTGAAAAGCGGTCGTGAAGTCATCACTACCTCGTTCTCGCCGTTCGAAATCCTGTTCTGCGTGGCTGGGTTGTACCTGTTGATCAACCTGCCGCTGTCGAAAATCGCCAGTCGGCTTGAGCGGAGGCTCGCGCAAAGTGATTGWAGTCCGCGATCTGATAAAAGTCTTCGACACCCGCGGCCAGGTGGTTCGCGCGGTGGACAACGTCACCACCCAAGTGGCGAAGGGCGAAGTATTGGTGGTGATCGGCCCGTCCGGTTCCGGCAAGTCGACCTTTCTGCGCTGCCTGAATGGCCTGGAAGCGTTCGACTCCGGTTCGGTGAGCATCGACGGTCTGCAACTGGCCGACCCGAAAACCGACGTCAACGCCTACCGCCGCGAAGTCGGCATGGTGTTTCAGCATTTCAACCTGTTCCCGCACATGACCGTGCTGGAAAACCTCTGCCTGGCCCAGAAAGTCGTGCGCAAGCGCGGCAAGAAGGAGCGCGAGGCCAAGGCCATGGTGTTGCTGGAAAAGGTTGGTATCGCTCAGAAGGCCCACGAGTTTCCATCGCGCCTGTCCGGTGGTCAGCAGCAGCGCGTGGCCATCGCCCGGGCGTTGGCGATGGAGCCGAAGGTCATGCTGTTCGATGAGCCGACGTCGGCGCTCGACCCGGAAATGGTCGGTGAAGTGCTGGATGTGATGAAGACCCTGGCCGTGGAAGGCATGACCATGGTTTGCGTCACCCACGAAATGGGCTTCGCCCGGGAAGTGGCGGACCGGGTGCTGTTCTTCGATCACGGCAAATTGCTGGAAGACGCCTCGCCGGCCGAGTTCTTCGATGCACCGAAGGATCCCCGTGCGCAGGCGTTTTTGCGCCAGGTTTTGTAACCGCATCGCCCAAAAAAGATCGCAGCCTTCGGCAGCTCCTACTACAGGCTGCCGAATGCTGCGATCTTTTTGCTTTGTGTGGTGTTAAACCTTGAATCTGCCCACCAGCATCTGCAAATGCGTCCCCAGCCGCGCCAGCTCGACGCTGGAGGCCGCGGTCTCTTCACTCGCGGCCGAGGTCTGCTCGGACACGTCACGCACGTTCAACACGCTGCGATTGATCTCCTCGGCCACCGCGCTCTGTTGTTCGGCGGCAGCGGCGATCTGCTGGTTCATCGACTGGATCGCCGACACGGTACGGGTGATGCTTTCCAGTGAGCCACCGGCACGGCGGGTCAGTTCGACGCTGCTGTCGGTCAGGCTGCGGCTGTTGTCCATGATGGTCGCGACTTGCTGAGTGCCGGTTTGCAGGCCAACGATCAGCTCTTCGATTTCTTCGGTGGACTTCTGAGTACGCTGGGCCAGGCTGCGGACCTCGTCGGCGACCACTGCAAAGCCACGCCCGGCTTCACCGGCGCGAGCGGCTTCGATGGCGGCGTTGAGCGCCAGCAGGTTGGTTTGCTGGGCCACGGATTTGATCACGTCGAGCACGCTGCCGATCTTGTCGCTTTCGCGCTTCAGATCGCCCATGGCGGCAGTGGAATTGCCGACTTCGAGGGCCAGGCGCTCGATCTGGGCGATGGCTTCGCCGACCACCCTGTCACCCTCGCGGGCCTGCTGGTCGGCGGCGACGGCGGCTTCGGACGCTTCCTCGGCATTGCGCGCGACTTCCTGAACGGTGGCGGTCATTTCGTGCATGGCGGTGGCCACCTGATCGGTTTCGACCTTCTGACTGTTGACCCCGGCGCTGGTCTGCTCGGTAACGGCAGACAGTTCTTCAGCAGCGCTGGCGATTTGGGTCACGCCGTCGCTGATGCCGCCGATCAGTTCCCGCAGACTGACGACCATCCGCTGAAGGGTGCTTTGTAATTGACCCAGCTCGTCGCTGCGAGCGACCTCAAGGTTATGGCTCAGATCGCCCGAGGCAACACGTTCGACTGCCACCAACGTCTGTTGCAGTGGAACGACGATCTGCCGCGTAATGATCCAGGCTGCGAGCAGACCAAACGCCAATGCCAGGACGGTCACGATGATCAGCGTGCTTTTCGCTTGGGCCGTCTCCTGGTTACGTTTGTCGGTTTGCGAGCGGGTCAGTTGTGCGCTCAGGTCATTCAAGCGGGTCTCTTGATCCACCATCTTCTTGAGGGCGACGGCGCTGGCCACTTGCGAATCGCGGAACTGGCTGACTGCGACACGGTAGCCCTTGAGCGATTCGGTGGCTTGTTGCAGGTTGGCGCTGTGTTGTTCTGGCAGTTTGCCCGGCAGGCTTTCAAGGTTTTTCAGGGCGTTGTCGATGGCATCCAGCGCGGGTTGCTCGGCTTCGGGCTTGCCGCTGTAGGTATAACCGCGAACCTGGAAGCGCGCTTGCTGGAGCAGTTTGCTCAGCTCGACCACGTTGTTGAATTGAGTGACGCTGTCGCCTTGCAGCAAGGACTTTTCGACTTCTGTCACCTTGGCCACAGCGTTGTCGGCGGTGGCGCCGAGCTTGGATCGGGCCGATTCGCGGTTCTGCGTCGCTTGAGTCATGTCGGCAAAGGCGCGTTTGTAATCACCGATGGTGGCCAGTTGCTGATTGAGCACTTCCTGGTCCGAGATGCGCACAAACATTTTGAGGGCGACTTGCACGCCATCGTCAAGCTTGCCCAAGAGTTCGCTGACGGCTGCCGGGCCTTGTTCGCCACGGCGCATTTCGTAGTCGAGACGGGCGGTTCGCAAATCCTTGCCCAACTCGTTGAGGCCGGAGATGTAGCTCTGCTTGTCTGCGCGACTGATCACACTGCCTAGGCTATTCCAGCCAGTGAAAGTGATCAGGAGGGTCATGAGCAGCACGAGGCCAAAGCCGACACTCAACTTGCGATTGACGCTTACGTTTCCCAGTTTCTCGGCTAGCCATCGGTACATGCTGCGACTCCCTCGGACCATTGATTGGTTTTATGGGGACTGTATCGGCAGGCAGGCTGGAACCTGTAGGTGAGCAAAACCTGTGGCGAGGGAGCTTGCTCCCGCTTGGGCGCGAAGCGGCCACCGCTTTTCCCGGCAAGACCGCATTCACCTGTTTTACGACTGCTTCGCAGCCGAGCGGGACGGTGCGGCGATCCGACAAGCTCCCTCGCCACAAGGGTAAGTGTCTGGGTTAGAACAGCCGCGAAAGCAGTGCAGTGACGGCGGTTTCGACCCGCAGGATGCGCTCGCCGAGCTGCACCGGTTGCAGGCCGGCCTTGGCCAGCAGGTCGATTTCGTAAGGAATCCAGCCGCCTTCGGGGCCGATGGCCAAGGTCACGGGTTCGTCCAGGCCACGGGGGCAGGGCGGGTAATTGCCGGGATGACCGACCAGGCCGAGAGTGCCTTCAGTGATTGCTGGCAGGCGATCTTCGACAAAAGGTTTGAAACGCTTCTCGATGACGACCTCTGGCAGCACGCTGTCCCGGGCTTGTTCAAGCCCCAGGATCAATTGTTCGCGAATCGCCTCAGGTTCCAGGAACGGGGTTTGCCAGAAGCTCTTCTCGACGCGATAGCTGTTTACCAGAACGATTCGTGGCACACCCATGGCGGCCACGGTCTGAAACACCCTGCGGAGCATTTTCGGGCGTGGCAGGGCCAATACCAGGGTCAGTGGCAGCTTGGCTGGTGGCGGCTGGTCGAGGGTGACGCGCAACTCGGCTTCGTCAGCGTCCAGGCGCAGTACTTCGGCTGCGCCCATCAGCCCGTCGATACGCCCGACGCGCATGCTGTCACCCACTTCACAGCGATGGACTTCCTGCATATGGGTCAAGCGGCGATCGCGCAGGATCGCCCGGTCGGCCGCAATGAAATCGGCCTCCTCGAGGAGCAGCAGGTTCACGCTTGGGTCGCTGGCGGCTGATCGTTGTGATCGTCAGCCGGTTTTTCGTCCGGGTGCTCGCCGCGTTTGCTGATCAGGCTGCCGAACAGGACGCCGATCTCGAACAGCAACCACATTGGTACGGCCAACAGCGTCTGCGAGAAGATGTCCGGCGGCGTCAGGATCATGCCGACCACGAAGCAGCCGATGACCACATACGGGCGGATTTTCTTCAGGTAGGCGACGTTGACCACGCCGATCCACACCAGCAGCACCACGGCCACCGGGATCTCGAACGCCACGCCGAAGGCGAAGAACAGCGTCATGACGAAATCGAGGTAGCTGGTGATGTCGGTCATCATTTCCACGCCGGCCGGGGTGGCAGCGGCGAAGAACTTGAAGATCAGCGGGAACACCAGGAAATAGGCGAAGGCCATGCCGGTGTAGAACAGCAGGATGCTGGAGACCAGCAACGGCACGGCGATGCGCTTCTCGTGCTTGTACAGGCCTGGCGCGATGAAACCCCAGATCTGATGCAGGATCACCGGGATTGCCAGGAACAGCGAGACCATCATGGTCAGCTTCAGCGGCGTCAGGAACGGCGACGACACGTCGGTGGCGATCATCGTCGCGCCGGCCGGCAGGTACTGGCGCAGCGGCGTGGAGACGAAGGTGTAGATCTGCTGGGTGAAGGCGAACAACCCGGCGAAGATAATGAAAATCGCCGCTACACAGCGCAGCAGACGGGTGCGCAACTCGGTGAGGTGCGAGACCAGTGGCATGTGCTGGTCGTTTTCGGGGAGATCGCTCATGGGGCTCGCGGCGGCAAAGTGGTGTCGTGAGGCGCCGGGGTTGTCGGCGCAGCGGCAGGAGCAACAGGTTCTACTGGGCTGGCAGGCGCAGGTTCAGCAGCTGCAACCGCCGGCGTGACTTCAGCTGTTGGCGCATGAATCGTCGGCGTCGCCACAGGTTCCACCGGCGTTGGCTCCTGCTGGGTCGGCGTGAAAATCTTCCGCGCCTCCTGCTCCAGGGACAGAATGTGCTCGTTGTGCAGTTGCCGGCGAATTTCGTCGGCACCGATTTCACGTTCAACTTCCTGTTTGATCGCGTTGAAGCTGCGCTTCAGCCGCCCGACCCACAGGCCAGCGGTGCGCGCAGCACCCGGCAGGCGCTCGGGGCCCAGCACCAGCAGGGCGACGAGGCCGACGAGCAGCAGTTCAGAGAAGCTGATACCAAACATTAGTCAGTGCTCACGAGTCTTTGCGGATCGGCTCTTCGACTTTTTGCGCCTGCACGTCGATGGTGTGCGGCGGGTTCACAGGCGTTGTGGCCTGTGGCTGGGTCGGCGGAACCGGTTGGGCCGGAGTCGCAGTCGGGTCGGCCGGTTTCTCTTCGTCGTTCATGGCCTTGCGAAAGCCCTTGATCGACTCGCCCACGTCAGTGCCGAGATTTTTCAGTTTCTTGGTGCCGAACACCAGCACCACGACAACCAGGATGACGATCCAGTGTTTCCAGTCAAAAATGCCCATGTTGCGTTCCTCTCTAATAATTATTCAGGCGGACGGACGCGAGGCTTTCTCGACGTGTCCGGACAGACCGAAGCGACGGTCAAGTTCATCGAGCACAGCCTGTGGATGTTGCCCCAACTGGGCGAGCATGACCATGCTGTGGAACCACAGGTCGGCGGTCTCGTAGATCACATCGCTGCAGTCACCGCTGATGGCGGCATCCTTGGCGGCGATAATGGTTTCGACCGACTCTTCGCCGACCTTTTCCAGAATCTTGTTCAAGCCCTTGTGGTACAGGCTGGCGACGTACGAGCTGTCGGCGGCGGCGCCTTTGCGTTCTTCCAGCACCTGGGCCAGACGGGTCAGGGTGTCAGTCATGAGTATGTCCTGCGCAATAGATAGCGTGCGGGTCTTTGAGAACCGGGTCGACGGTTTTCCAGTCGCCGTTCTCGAAAACGCGGTAGAAGCAGCTCTGACGGCCGGTATGGCAGGCGATGTCGCCGATCTGCTCGACCATCAGGATGATCACGTCAGCGTCACAGTCCAGGCGCATCTCATGCAGGATTTGCACGTGGCCGGACTCTTCGCCCTTGCGCCACAGCTTGCCACGGGAACGTGACCAGTAAATGGCACGGTTCTCGGCGGCGGTCAATTGCAGTGCTTCGCGGTTCATCCAGGCCATCATCAGGACGCGTCCGGTCTTGTGATCCTGGGCAATCGCCGGCACCAGTCCATCGGCGTCCCACTTGATCTCGTCCAGCCAGTTTTTCATCTTCGACTCCGACAGCGGGCTCTACTTCAATAGTTGAGGCCAATGTTCAAATTCAGCGTTCAAACAGTGTGCCAGCCGATGATCCAACTGGCTATCGGCGAACGACCAGATACAAGCCGATCGCCACCATGATTCCGGCGGGCCAATGCCCCAGTTCGTGCAACGGGCCACCGGCTGCGAGTATCGTGCCACCCGCCAGATGAGCGGTGCCGAGCAGGCGCAGGAACACGTCGTCCTTGCGCCGGTGCCACGGAGGCGGCGGGTCGTTGGCGTGGGGTTGGGACATGCGCTCAAGCAGGTCGCGGGCCATGTTGGCCAGGTGCGGGATCTGCTCGAACTGGCTCTGCACGTTGCCCAGCAAGGCTTTGGGGCTGACGCGCTCGCGCATCCAGCGTTCGAGGAACGGCTGGGCGGTGTTCCACAGATCGAGGTCCGGGTACAACTGACGACCCAGGCCTTCGATGTTCAACAGGGTTTTTTGCAGCAAGACCAACTGCGGCTGCACTTCCATGTTGAAGCGTCGAGCGGTCTGGAACAGGCGCATCAGTACCTGACCAAAGGAAATATCTTTCAACGGTTTTTCGAAGATCGGCTCGCACACCGTGCGGATCGCCGCTTCGAATTCGTTGAGCTTGGTTTCCGCCGGTACCCAGCCCGAGTCGATGTGTAATTGCGCGACACGCCGGTAGTCACGCTTGAAGAACGCGAACAGGTTGCGCGCCAGATAGTCCTGGTCTTCCGGGGTCAGGCTGCCGACGATGCCGCAGTCGATGGCGATGTACTGCGGGCTCCAGGGCTGCACGGTGCTGACGAAAATGTTGCCGGGGTGCATGTCGGCGTGGAAGAAGCTGTCGCGGAACACCTGGGTGAAGAAGATCTCCACGCCACGCTCGGCGAGCATTTTCATGTCGGTGCGCTGGTCGGCCAGGGTCGCGAGGTCGGTGACCTGAATCCCGTAGATGCGCTCCATCACCAGCACTTTCGGTCGGCACCAGTCCCAATAGACTTGCGGCACATACAGTAGCGGCGAACCGTCGAAGTTGCGCTTCAACTGGCTGGCGTTGGCGGCCTCACGCAGCAGATCGAGTTCGTCGTAGATGGTTTTTTCGTAATCACTGACCACGTCCACCGGGTGTAGCAGACGGGCGTCGGCCGAGAGTTTTTCCGCGGCGCGGGCAAGAATGAACAGCCATGCCAGGTCCTGGGCAATCACCGGCTTGAGGCCCGGGCGGATCACCTTGACCACCACTTCTTCACCGGTTTTCAGCTGCGCGGCATGCACCTGCGCCACCGAGGCCGAGGCCAGCGGTTCGACGTCGAAACGAGAGAAGACTTCACTGATCTTTTTGCCGAGCTGCTCTTCGATCAGCCGGACCGACACTTGTGAGTCGAACGGCGGCACGCGGTCCTGCAACATCATCAACTCATCGGCGATGTCTTCGGGCAGCAGGTCGCGGCGTGTCGAAAGGATCTGGCCGAACTTGATGAAAATCGGCCCAAGGTCCTGCAACGCCAGGCGCAATCGTGCGCCACGGCTCAGGTCCAGGGGCTTGCGCGGGAACCAGCGCCACGGCAAGGCATAGCGCAGCGCCAGCAGAAACCAGGGCAATGGCAGGGCGAACAGCAGGTCATCGAGGCGGTAGCGGATCACGACGCGCTGGATGCGCAACAAACGGCGGACGGCAAGCAGCTTCATGCGTTATCGCTTGGGTCGAGGGATCGGGAAAGGCGCTCGAAACGCGCCTCGAGACGTTCCAGATCGAGTTTGATCTGGTCCAGTTCACTGAAACGGGCTTCGGCTTCGCGCTGACCGACCAGGGTGCGCGATTCTTCGGCCAGGTATTCGCCCAGGTTCTGGTTGAGGCTGGCGAACCCTTGCTGATACCAGCGTGCGCGGCTGCGCAGATGACCTCCGACCAGTTGCGTGGCCACAGGCCCCAGCCAGCGCGAGAGTTCATACTCCCAGTCCAGCTCCAGGTCCTGAAGGACCGCCGCCAGTTCCAGCAGCACGCCGCTGTCGCCGTCGAGTTCGACTTCCGGGGCATGCAGCACCGACGTCTTGTCTTTGCTCGTCGCCAGTTTCAGCAGGCTTGAGGCCGGTGCGCGCAAGGTGCAGTCGGCACCGGTTTCCCAGTGGGACGCCAGCATCAGGCCTTCATCGCTGGGCAGGATGAACAATTGCAACGCCGGGCTGCGGCAGTCGACGGCAATCACCTTGCCACTCAAATGCGCCAGCCGCGGCAGCGCCGTGCTGTCGAGACGCAGCACCCGGTTCAGACCGAGTTCAACGCTGGCGAGCAGGCCGGCCAGCAACATCAGGGTTTGATGCCACGGTGCAGGGCGACGATGCCTGCGGTCATGTTGTGGTAGGTCACGCGGTCGAAACCGGCCTCGACCATCATCGACTTCAGGGTTTCCTGATTCGGGTGCATGCGGATCGATTCGGCCAGGTAGCGATAGCTTTCCGAATCATTGGTGATCAGCTTGCCCATCAACGGCATGAAGGCAAACGAATAGGCATCGTAGGCTTTGGACATCAGTGCGTTGGTGGGTTTGGAGAACTCCAGCACCAGCAGGCGACCGCCGGGCTTGAGCACGCGCAGCATCGAGCGCAGGGCGTCTTCTTTATGCGTCACGTTGCGCAGGCCGAAAGCGATGGTCACGCAGTCGAAGTGGTTGTCCGGGAACGGCAGCTTTTCAGCGTCGGCCTGGACGAATTCGACGTTGCCGGACACACCCAGATCCAGCAGGCGGTCACGACCGACCTTGAGCATGGATTCGTTGATGTCGGCCAACACTACCTGACCAGTTGGCCCCACAAGATGCGAAAACTTTTTGGTCAGGTCGCCAGTGCCGCCGGCGATGTCCAGCACGCGGTTACCGGCACGCACGCCCGACAGTTCGATCGCGAAACGCTTCCACAGACGGTGCATGCCGCCCGACAGGAGGTCGTTCATCAAGTCGTACTTGGCGGCTACCGAGTGGAAAACCTCAGCGACTTTTTCCGCTTTCTGGCTTTCCGGAACGTTTTTGAAGCCGAAGTGAGTGGTGGGTTCGGCATCGCTGCCTTTGCGCTGATCAGTCATATCGCTGTCACCAAAATAGAATGCGGGACATTCTAATCCCGGTGGCCTGCTTTGTCTTGGCAAGGCTGAAGGTAAGATATAGAGAAACCGGGACGTTTTGACGCAGTAACGGTCAAGATGCTTCAGGAAGTGTCCATAAAGCAGGAGTCATTCGATGGCCCATATTAGTGTTGAGCGTGCCCATGGCCTGGGTAAGGAAGCGGCCCGCGAGAAGGCCGACAAGTTGGCGCAGAAACTGTCCGATCAATATGGCCTGGAGCCACAGTGGTCTGGCGACACGCTGAACCTCAAGCGCTCCGGTGTGAAAGGGGCAGTGCATGTGGGCGAGGATTCGATCAGGGTCGATGTCGAACTGGGGCTGTTGATGTCCGCCATGAGCAGCACCATCAAATCGGAAATCGAAAGGGCCCTCGACAAAGCCCTCGCGTGATTCCCCAAAGAGCGCAGCCTTCGGCGGCTCCTGCATTGAAATGTGTACATCTGCAGGCGTTGCCGAAGACTGAGATCTTTTCCCGGAGGCACCACCGATTTGTGTCATTTGTTAGGGTGCCGTTTCTAATTTTTCTCCCTACTTTGTGCCTGAGCCCGACACTTTCGCGGGCAGTTCCTCAACCCTTCTGCGCGTGAGGTGGACCATGGCCAAAGTTATTGTGAAGAAAAAAGTCGACGTTGAGACCAGCACTCTGAACGACGTCAGATCGTATGCCCGCAAGATCTGGCTGGCGAGCCTGGGTGCTTACACCAAGGTCGGTCAAGAAGGTAGCGAGTACGTTCAAGAGTTGATCAAGGCTGGTCAAGCTGTTGAAAAGAAAGGCAAAAAAGTAGTTGCTGAGAAACTTGAAGCGGCTAATGCCGAGATCGATGAAGCCAAGAGTGAAGTGAGTACTTTCAAAGGCAAAGTCGAACTTCAACTCGACAAAGTCGAGAAGGCTTTCGATACGCGTATCGCAAGTGCCTTGAATCGTATCGGCATTCCGTCTAAACATGACGTGGAGACACTCTCTGCTAAGCTCGATGAGCTGACAGCATTGCTCGAACGTGTCGCGCGTAAATCTTAAGGAGAACGGGATGGCTGGCAAAAAGAATACTGAAAAAGAAGGCAGCTCGTGGATCGGGAAGGTCGAAGACTACTCCCGCAAGATCTGGCTGGCTGGTTTAGGCGTGTACTCGAAGATTGATTCTGACGGCAGCAAACTCTTCGATGCATTGGTTAAGGACGGCGAGAAAGCCGAGAAGCTCACCAAGAGCGCTGTCGGCAAGAAAGTCGATGCTGCCAAGGACTCCGCTTCGTCGGCCAAGTCGCGCATCAGCGGAGTGAAAGATCGCGCACTGGGCAAGTGGGATGAGCTGGAAGGGGCTTTCGACAAGCGCCTGAACAGCGCCATTTCGCGCCTGGGTGTACCGAGCCGCAATGAGGTCAAGGCACTGCACAGCAAGGTCGATACCCTGACCAAGCAAATCGAAAAACTCACCGGTGCCAAGGTTGCGCCTGTTGCGGCGAAAACCGCAGCGGCCAAACCGGCAGCCAAAAGCGCTGCCAAACCATTGGCCAAGGCCGCAGCGAAACCTGCTGCCAAACCGGCCGCCAAAACTGCTGCTGCGAAACCTGCAGCCAAAGCGGCCGCTAAACCCGCTGCAAAAGCTGCAGCAAAACCAGCGGCCAGACCTGCAGCTAAAACCGCAGCGGCCAAACCCGCTGCGGCGAAGAAGCCAGCAGTGAAAAAACCAGCCGCCCCGAAAGCGGCCGCTCCGAAACCAGCAGTGGCTGCCGCCAAACCGGCAACCCCGGTCAGTCCGGCGAACTCCGCCGCTGCGCCGACCCCTGCTGTAACCCCGACTATCGCACCGACTCCATCGGCGCCAACCAGTCAGTCCTGATTTCCAGGACGCAAAAAAACGCCCGGCCTGTAAAGGTCGGGCGTTTTTGTTTGTGCATGGATTCCAGAAACCATCGAAGACCCACCGGGTCAGTTGTGCTCTTCGAGGTACTGCAACGCCAACCGCTCGGTCGCGACTTTGACCGGCGGCAACAAATGCGGCGCCACCAGCATCATGATCTGGTACACCACCAGTCGTACTTCACCTTCACGGTCGAGAATCCGCTGATAGTCCAGCGAGAACAGCAATGTCATGGTGATTTGCTCCACCAGTTGTCCCAGCGCCTGGGTGTCGCTGACCAACTGCCCCTGAGCCTTCAACTGTGCCAGCAATGAAGCCAGTGTGCGCTTCAACGCATTGAGCAGGTTGCGTATCCCCTTGGCCAGTTTCGGCAGGCGGCCGGCAAGGTTCGACAAGTCCTGGAACAGAAACCGGTATTGTGCCAGGCGTTCGACGATCAGGTGCAGGAACAGCCAGTAATCTTCGGGGGCCAATTCCACATCGGACGGTGGATCGAGCAAGGGCGTCAGTTCGGTCTGGAAGCGTTCGAACAGCCCCAGGATCAGCGGCTCCTTGCCGTGGAAGTGGTAGTAGAGGTTGCCCGGGCTGATGCCCATTTCGTTGGCCACCTCCATGGTGGACACGTTCGGTTCGCCCTTCTGATTGAACAACTGCAGGGCACATTCGAGAATCCGGTCGCGGGTTTTCATCCAGTCTTCTTAATGGTCGAGTCAGGCCACGGCCATTGGCGGCCGTGGTTCATTGAACGTCAGCGCACGCGCACGTAAGTACCGGGTGCCGCCTCCATCGGTGGATAGTTCTGGTTGCCGAGGGTCATCTTGGTTTCGTGTAGTGCGCCGGAGCGTTCCTGAATCCAGCTCAGCCATTGTGTCCACCAACTGCCGTCGACGCGTTTGGCGTCGTAATACCAGGCCCGCGGGTCGCTGCTCAGTTTCGGGTTCTCGACGTAGTTGGCTTTCGAGTTGTGCGGCGGGTTGAGAATGCTCTGCACATGACCGCTGCTCGACAGCACGAAGCGTCGCTCGCCACCCAGTAGCAAAGTCGAGCGATACACCGCATCCCACGGGGTGATGTGATCGTTCATGCCGGCCACGCTGAAACTGTCGACGGTGACTTTCTGCAGGTCGATCGGTGTGCCGCACACTTCCAGCCCACCCGGATGACTCAGCGGGTTGTGCTTGAAGAAGTCCAGCAGATCGCCATGAAACGCTGCCGGCAGGCGCGTGTTGTCATTGTTCCAGTAGAGGATGTCGAACGCCGGTGGCTCCTTGCCCAGCAGGTAGTTATTGACGAAGTAATTCCAGATCAAATCGTTGGGGCGCATCCAGGCAAAAACCCTGGCCATGTCGCGACCTTCCAGAACGCCCTTCTGATATGAGCGGCGCTTGGCCGCTTCCAGCGTTTGTTCGTCGACGAAGAGGGTGGCCGGGCTTTCTATCTGACTGTCGAGCAGGCTGACCAGATAGGTCGCGCTGGACACCCGCCGCAGCTGCCGCTTGGCCTGCAAGTGCCCTTGCAGCGCGGCGATGGTCAGCCCGCCGGCGCAGGCACCCATCAGGTTGACGTCGCGGGAGCCGGTAATCGCCCGGCACACATTCATCGCTTCTTCGGTGGCTTCGACGTAAGACGACAGCCCCCATTCGCGGTGACGCACATCAGGATTGCGCCAGCTGATCACGAAGGTCTGCAAGCCGTTTTTAAGGGCGAACTGGACGAAGCTGTTACTGGGGCTCAAATCGAAAATGTAGAACTTGTTGATCTGTGGCGGCACGATCAGCAACGGCTTGGAATACTGTTTTTCGCTCATCGGCTTGTACTGGATCAGTTCCAGCAGCTCATTGCGAAACACCACGGAGCCGGTGGTGGTGGCGACTGTCTTGCCTACCTCGAATGCTTGTTTGGTGACCTGTCTGGGCAAGCCGTCGTTGTGCAGCAGATCGTCAAGCAAATGGCCGATACCCCGCACCAGGCTGTGACCGCCAGAGTTGAAGATCTCCTTGACCGCCAGCGGATTGAGCAGGGTGTTGGACGGCGCCACGGCGTCGTTGATCAAGGCAAACGCAAAGTGGGCGCGGGCGCGATCGTCCGGGCTCAGGTTGCTCTCGTCGATCCAGTTTTTGACCTCCTTCTGCCAACTCAGGTAGGCCTGCAAGCTGCGGCGATAAAAAGGGTTGAGGCTCCACGCCGGGTCGGCAAAGCGATTGTCTTGCGGATTGATCGGATGCAGGGTTTCACCCAACAACACGCGGCCAAGCTGGCCGCCCAGCTTCAAGGCATGCCGGGCCGTGTACACCGGGTTGCGCAGGCCATGGGTGGCCAGGCTGCGCAAGGTTGAAAGCAAGTCCCGGCCGCGCAGACCGGTAACCGCACTCTGTGCGTTGATGAATGCAGCGGGAGTGGGCAAGGAGCCCTTCGCTGGTTTGTCGCGCATGAGTCAACACTCCTTCGTCATCAGGCCAAAAACAAACTCACCGAACAAATCACCATAGACGTTGTTGCGGATTGTTGCGCGGTACGACGTCCTGTCGACGCTCTTTTCCTGAACCAAAGCCGGGGCCGGTCAACTGCCCGATGGCGCCGGATGCGGATGCATCACAGCGCGCTGACGTTCCTCTTCGAGAAACTTCATGATGATCGGTGCCACCGCTTCGGCCCGGGTAATCAAGAACAGATGCCCGTCGTCGATGATGTGCAATTGGGCATTGGGAATTCGCCAGGCCAGCATGCGCATATTGATCAGCGGGATCAGTGGGTCGTCGTCGCCGGCCAGCACCAGGGTCGGCTGTTGGATCTTGTGCAGCCAGTGAATGCTGGTCCAGCCAAACCCGGCGAACAGCTGCCAGTAGTAGCCCAGTTTGCCTGCCGAGCGAACCCGCGCGGCGTGACTGGCCGCCAGGGTTGGATCGCGACGGAACGAGCCGCCATAGATCATCGGCGCGATGCGAATCACATGGGACGGCTGGATGTAGCGTCGTGGGCTGGCCATCATCCACAGCACTTTCGGTTTACCCGGTACCATCACTGTGCCGGCCGCCGTGGCTGCCAGCACCAGCTTCTTGCAGCGCTCGGGATAGTCATAGGCAAATTGCTGCGCCAGGGCGCCACCCCATGACACGCCGATCACATTGACCTGCCCGTAATCGAGATAGTCGAGCATTCGCGCGGTCAGTTTCGCCAGGCCCGAAAAGCGATACGGCCGGCTGGGAGTGGATGAGCCGCCGACACCGGGTACGTCGAAGGCGATGACTTCCAGGTCCGGATCCAGCGCCTGGACGAACGGAAATATCAGCTCCAGGTTGGCGCCGATGCCGTTGAAAATCAGCAAGGGCGTCAAGTGAGG
>NZ_JBFTML010000072.1:0-55433 GCF_056396925.1 Pseudomonas sp. 05N433
GCCATGACTTCGCCTGGCTGTCCGCCCAGTGCAATCACCTTGCCGTTCACCGGCGAGGGGATGTCGACCATCGCCTTGTCGGTCATGACATCGGCCAGCACCTGATCTTCGACGACCATGTCGCCGACCTTGACGTGCCACTGAGACAATTCAACTTCTGCAATGCCTTCGCCAATGTCCGGCATTTTAATAACGTGCGTGCCCATTCAGACCTCCATAACCCGATGCAAAGCCGCGCCCACACGGGACGGACCAGGGAAATACGCCCACTCTTGCGCGTGCGGGTAGGGGGTGTCCCAACCGGTCACACGCTCGATTGGCGCTTCCAGGTAGTGGAAGCAATGCTCTTGCACCAGCGCGACCAGCTCGGCGCCGAATCCGCAGGTACGGGTCGCTTCGTGAACAACTACGCAGCGTCCGGTTTTCTTCACCGACTTGACGATGGTTTCCAGGTCCAGCGGCCATAGGCTGCGCAGGTCGATGACTTCGGCGTCGATGCCGGTTTCTTCAGCGGCGACTTGCGACACATAAACCGTGGTGCCGTAGGTCAGGATGGTCACGTCCTTGCCCGGACGGGTGATGGCGGCAACATCCAGCGGCACGGTGTAGTAACCGTCCGGCACTTGCGCGGCCGGGTGCTTCGACCATGGGGTCACCGGGCGCTCGTGGTGACCGTCGAACGGGCCGTTGTACAGGCGTTTTGGCTCGAGGAAGATCACCGGGTCATCGTTTTCGATGGAGGCGATCAGCAGGCCTTTAGCGTCATAAGGGTTGGATGGCATGACGGTGCGCAAGCCGCAGACTTGGGTGAACATCGCCTCGATGCTCTGGCTGTGAGTCTGGCCGCCATAGATGCCGCCGCCGCAGGGCATGCGCAGGGTCATCGGCGCGGTGAACTCGCCGGCCGAGCGATAACGCAAGCGCGCCGCTTCGGAAATGATCTGGTCCGACGCCGGGTACACGTAGTCGGCGAACTGGATCTCGGCCACCGGCCGCAAACCGTAAGCACCCATGCCCACGGCGACGCCGACGATGCCGCTTTCGGAGATCGGTGCATCGAATACGCGGGAGGTGCCGTACTTGGTCTGCAGGCCTTCGGTGCAACGGAACACACCACCGAAGTAGCCGACGTCCTGACCGAACACCACGACGTTGTCGTCACGCTCAAGCATCACATCCATGGCCGAGCGCAGGGCCTGGATCATGGTCATGGTGGTCGTGGTCATGGCGGTTTCCAACTGAATATTATTGTTGTGATCGTTCATGTCAGATCCCCAACTCCTGACGCTGGCGCTTCAAGTGCTCCGGCATCTCTTTGTAGACGTCTTCGAACATGGTCGCGGCGCTCGGAATCTGACCGCCGGCGAGGGTGCCGTACTGCTCGGCTTCTTTCTGCGCGGCGATCACTTCGGCTTCCAGTTCGGCGCTGACAGCGGCGTGTTCCTCCTCGGACCACTGACCGATTTTGATCAGGTGCTGCTTGAGGCGAGCAATCGGGTCACCCAACGGGAAGTGACTCCAGTCGTCGGCAGGACGGTATTTGGAAGGATCATCGGAGGTCGAGTGCGGGCCGGCACGGTAGGTGACCCATTCGATCATGGTCGGGCCGAGGTTGCGCCGCGCGCGTTCGGCAGCCCAGGCGGATGCAGCGTAGACCGCGTAGAAATCGTTGCCATCGACCCGCAGGGAGGCGATGCCGCAACCGACGCCGCGTCCGGCAAAGGTGGTGGCTTCACCGCCGGCAATCGCCTGGAACGTGGAGATCGCCCACTGGTTGTTGACCACGTTGAGGATCACCGGCGCACGGTACACATGGGCGAAGGTGAGGGCGGTGTGGAAGTCCGATTCAGCAGTGGCACCGTCGCCGATCCACGCCGAGGCGATTTTGGTGTCGCCCTTGATCGCCGAGGCCATGCCCCAGCCCACCGCCTGGACGAATTGGGTGGCGAGGTTGCCGGAGATGGTGAAGAAACCGGCTTCCTTGACCGAGTACATGATTGGCAACTGACGGCCCTTGAGCGGATCGCGCTCGTTGGACAGCAGTTGGCAGATCAGGTCCACCAGCGGCACTTCGCGGGCCATCAGGATGCTTTGCTGACGGTAGGTGGGGAAGCACATGTCGTCGATGTTCAGGGCCAGGGCCTGGGCGCTGCCGATGGCTTCTTCGCCGAGGCTCTGCATGTAGAACGACATTTTTTTCTGGCGCTGGGCGACCACCATGCGGTTGTCGTAGATCCGCGTCTTGAGCATGGCGCGCATGCCTTTACGCAGGATCTCGACGGGTACGCCTTCAGCCCATGGGCCGAGGGCATTGCCCTGGTCGTCGAGCACGCGAATCAGGCCTTTGGCCAGATCAGCGGTATCGGCCGGTTCTACGTCGATTGGGGGTTTGCGCACCGTGCCGGCATCGGTCAGATGCAGGTAGGAGAAGTCGGTTTTGCAGCCGGGACGGCCCGAAGGTTCGGGAACGTGCAGGCGCAGCGGTTCGTACGCTTGGTTCATGGCTTCTACGCTCGATCTTGTGAATTTCTTGTAGTGAGCTGGCAGTCATTCTTCGGTAAAAGAATTCTTGTCCTACAACAATCATAGGCCGGGCCAAGAAGAATATTTCTCTGTGTTTCGTTGCGCTGGAGGTCATTTGAGGATAAAAAATCTGCATAAACATAAAAAACAGGTGTTTTTGTCTCATGCGCAAACTGGACCGTACCGACATCGGCATTCTCAACAGCCTTCAGGAGAACGCGCGCATCACCAACGCCGACCTCGCGCGCTCGGTGAACCTGTCGCCCACGCCGTGCTTCAATCGGGTCAAGGCGATGGAAGAATTAGGGCTGATTCGCGAGCAGGTGACGTTGCTGGATGCCGACTTGYTGGGGCTGCATGTGAATGTGTTCATTCACGTCAGCCTGGAGAAGCAGGTGGAAGAGGCGCTGCAGCATTTCGAAGAGGCGATTTCGGATCGCCCGGAAGTGATGGAGTGCTATTTGATGGCCGGTGACCCGGACTATTTGATCCGCGTGCTGGTGCCGACCATCCAGTCTCTGGAGCGCTTCATGATGGACTTCCTGACCAAGGTGCCGGGGGTGGCGAACATACGTTCGAGCTTTGCGCTCAAGCAAGTGCGCTACAAGACGGCGTTGCCGTTGCCAGCCAACGGCCTGACCCTGGCCAATTGACGATCGCAGTTGTAGCGGCTGTAGCAGCTGTCGAGCACCGCGAGGCAGCGTTCGGGGCTAGAGTTGGTTCAGGGGGATCTTCAGGTAAGTGACGCCATTGTCTTCCGCGGGCGGCAAATTCCCCGCCCGCACATTCACCTGAATCGCCGGCAGCAACAGCGTCGGCATGCACAAACCGGCGTCACGCTGGGTACGCATGGCGACGAAGGCGGCCTCATCAATACCATCGTGGATATGAATGTTGCTTTTACGCTGCTCGCCAACCGTGGTCTGGCACTGTGGAGCGCGACTGTCGGGCGGGTAATCGTGGCAAACGAAGAGACGCACACTGGCGGGGAAGGCCAGCAGTTTGCGGATCGAGGTGAACATCTGGTTGGCGTTGCCGCCGGGGAAGTCGCAACGCGCGGTGCCGACGTCCGGCATGAACAACGTGTCGCCCACCATAATCACATCGCCGTCGATCAAATAAGCCATATCTGCCGGAGTATGCCCTGGCACATGCAGGGCCGTGGCCTTGAGGTTGCCGATGCGGAATGACTCGTCTGGCGCGAACAGGTGATCGAACTGCGAACCGTCGGTCCTGAATCCTGGTTCAAGATTGAACAGTGTCTTGAACACCCCCTGAACCTTGCTGATCGACTGACCGATCGCAATCTTGCCCCCCAGTTCCCGGCGCAGATAAGGCGCGGCCGACAGGTGGTCGGCGTGGGCATGGGTTTCAAGCAACCATTGCACCTGCAACTGGTGTTGGCGAACGAAGGCGATGATCCTGTCGGCCTGGACGGTCGAAGTGCGCCCGGCGGCGGCGTTGTAATCGAGCACCGGGTCGACAATCGCGCAGTGCCCGCCATCGTGCTCGTAGATTACGTAGCTGTAGGTCTTGGATGCGGGGTCGAGGAAGGCTTCAATCAAGGCGGGCATGGTGGCTGTTTCTGTTTGGACAAGCCTTGAGGGTAGTTTCATTTTCCCTGCGTTGACCAGCCCCGCATCAATTCAATTAATGAAAAAAACTGTGCGGGCTCTATCCTGTCACTCAATCGATACCGGGCGTCCCCGGCCTTTTTTCGCGGATCATGAGTGTTTTATGTTGTTGGCAAGTTTTTTTGGCCTGGTCATGGGCCTGGTGCTCGGTTTGACTGGCGCCGGTGGCGGTATTCTTGCGGTGCCGGCCCTGGTGCTCGGGCTGGGTTTGACCATGACCCAGGCGGCGCCCGTCGCCTTGTTCGCGGTGGGCAGTGCGGCGGCGATCGGTGCGGTCGACGGTCTGCGCCATGGCCTGGTGCGCTATCGCGCGGCGCTGTTGATTGCTTTGCTTGGCGCGGTGTTTTCGCCGGTGGGTATCTACTTCGCTCATCAGTTGCCGGAAAAGATCCTGAAAATCCTGTTCAGTCTGCTGATGGTCATGGTGGCCTGGCGGATGCTGCGCCCGGAAAAGCTCGACGCCGGTCCGAGCGACCACGGCCACGCCAACTGGGGCCAGAAGAACTGCATGCTCGATCAGCAGACCGGGCGTTTTTCCTGGACCGCCAAATGCACCGCGACCCTCGCCGCACTCGGCGCGGTCACTGGTGTGGTCTCGGGGTTGCTCGGGGTCGGTGGCGGTTTTCTGATAGTGCCGGCGTTCAAGCAACTGACCGATGTGCAGATGCGCGGGATCGTCGCCACGTCGTTGATGGTGATCAGCCTGATCTCGATCATCGGGGTGATTGGCGCGTTTCACGCCGGGGTGCGGATCGATGGTTTGGGCATGTCGTTCATTGTCGCCAGCATCGTCGGGATGATCATCGGCCGAAAGCTCTGCGCGCGGGTGCCGGCCCGAGGGTTGCAGATCGGCTTTGCCAGCGTCTGCGTGGTGGTAGCCGTTTACATGCTGTTTAGAGCGCTCGTCTAGCGCGCACCGGTTCCTGTGGGCGCCTGTGTGGCCCGCAGGCTTACACCCTAAGTTCCGGGCCAGGCCGACGGGCGGTCTTACGCCGAATTTGCCGCGCGCTACCGGCCAGCCCAAAGCACCTGACAACCGCCCCCAAGGCAGCGTATGACGCCGCCTGTCCGCTTTCGATAATCGCCTCCGACATCAAGTCCCCGTAGCGGAGCGCGTCATGCACAACAATAAGAATTTCAAGCATCGTTTCTTGCCGGCTTTCATCGTTAGTCTGTCATCCCTGGGCCTGAGCTCAATGGTCCAGGCCGAGATCATGCTGTACGACAAGGACCAGACCACTTTCTCCACCGATGGCTACATCAACGCCTTCTACGTCAATAGCAACGTGGACCGGGCCGGTGATCAGTACGACCGGCGCCAGGCGCGGGTGAAGATGGGTTTTTTGCCTAACTATCTGGGTTTCAACATGGGCAAACAGGTCGATGACCTCAAGCTCGGCGCCCGGGCCTCGTTCTGGGTGACCATCAACGACAGCGAAACCAACGGCACCAACACCGCCATTGACGTGCGGCAGTTCTACGGCACGGTGGCCAACCCGGAATGGGGCGAGGTGCTGATCGGCAAAGACTTCGGCCTGTTTGCCCGTTCCAACATCCTGCTCGACGAACTGCTCTCTGGTTACGGTCAGGTCAGCGATACGTTGGGCCTGGTGGACGGCGGCGGGGTGTCGTTCGGCAACATCGGCAGCGGTTATCCGTACCCGTTCCCGACCTCGCAGATTACCTATCGCACCCCGATGATGGACGGCTTGCGGGTGGCGGTGGGGATCATGGACCCGGTCGACACCAACGACAGCAGCGCAACCGGCAAGGCGTACCAGAAGAACCCGCGCACCGAGAGCGAGATCACCTATCAGTTCGACCTCGGCGGGGCGAAGATTTACAGCTGGCTCAACGGCAGCTACCAGACCTCGGACAACACCGATTCCAGCGTCGGGTCCGTCACCTCCAAAGGCGTCGGCTATGGCTTGCAGGCGAAGATGGGCGGGCTGTCGCTGACCGGCTCCGGTTTCCAGGCCAAAGGCATTRACCCGTTCTTCACCAACAATGCCGGTGAACCGACCCTGCGCAATGTCGACAGCAACGGTTACCTGTTGCAGGGCTCCTACAAACTGGGCAAGAACCGTCTGGCCTTGTCTTATGGCAAGACCAAGGACGACGGTAACGGCGTGGTCGGCAGCGGCGCCGATTATGAGACTCGCGGCGTTGCGCTGTTCCATGACGTCAACGACAACCTCAAGCTGGTGGCCGAGTACAACCAGTTCGAAATCAACGGCCACGACACCAGCGCCCAGAATGAAAACACCGATACGTTTGCGGTGGGGGCGGTGTTGACCTGGTAGGGGCTGACTAACCACTCCTTGTGGCGAGGGAGCTTGCTCCCGTTGGGTCGCGCAGCGGCCCCGATCCTGGTCGCGCATCGGCCAGTATTCGGGGGACTGCTTCGCAGTCCAGCGGGAGCAAGCTCCCTCGCCACAATTGCGCTAGTCACCCATTGATCAGACCACCATTCTCATCCCATCGAACCACCCACCCGCTACCCAAGTAGCATTCGTCGCCGCCCGCAGGCTTCGTACACTCGAGCCTCATACAGGCGAGGGGCGACGATGCAGCAGGTTCAGAGCGACGGTGTGGTCAGTGCCATGTCCCAGGCCATCGATGCCCAGCAAGCGGCGCAGGATCTGGCGCGACAACTCTTGCACCCGCATTTGGGCTTCGTGCTGTTCTTCTGTTCCGCCGAGTACGACTTGCAGGCGCTGGGGCAGGCGTTGCAGCAGAGCTTCGGCGGCATTCGGCTGGTGGGCTGCACCAGTGCCGGCGAAATCACCCCCCAAGGTTATGGCCGCAGCTGCGTGACCGCGGTGGGCTTCGATCATCGGCACTTTTCCATCTCTACCGAACTGATCGATGAGATGGAGCATTTCAGCCTGATCGATGCCCAGCAAATGGTCGAGCGCCTGGTCAGCGGTTGTCGCAGCAATACCCTGGCGCCGATCAAGGGCAACAGCTTCGCCCTGACCCTGCTCGATGGCTTGTCCAGTCGTGAAGAAATGGTGCTCGCTGCCTTGAGCGCGGCGTTGGGCGATATTCCGCATTTCGGCGGTTCGGCCGGCGACGACAATTACCTGACCCACACCCATGTGTATTTCGGCGGCGAGYTTCACAGCGGCGCGGCGGTGGTGGTGCTGGTCAATACCTGGCTGGACTTCGAAGTCTTCACCACCCACCACATCCTGCCCAGGGCCGAAAAACTGGTGGTCACCGCTGCCGACAGCACTTCGCGCCGGGTATTCGAACTCAACGCCGAACCGGCCGCCGAGGAGTACGCCCGGCATATCGGCGTGCCGGTGGCCGACCTCGATTACCGGACCTTTGCCGCACACCCGTTGGCGGTGCGGATCAACGATCAGTATTACGTGCGGGCGATCCAGCAGGTTCATCCAGACCTGAGCCTGAGTTTCTACTGTGCGGTGGAAAACGGCATCGTCCTCACCGTCATGAAACCCGGCCCCATGCTGCCGAATCTGCAAGGCTTGTTCGAGGGCTTGCGCGAGCGTCTCGGGGACTTGTTGCTGACCATCGGCTGTGACTGTTTTCTCCGGCGCCTGGAACTGGAGGACGCCGGCAGTCTCGAGCAGATCGGCGCGTTTTTGCGGGACCAGCGGGTGATGGGTTTCAACACCTACGGAGAACAGTTCAATGGCATGCACATCAACCAGACCTTCACCGGGGTTGCCATTGCCCGAGGACGCGCCCCTGGACAGCGCTGACCTTCAGGCGCAAATCGCCAGCCTGCGGCACGAGAACCAAAAATTGCAGCGCATCAATGACGCGTTGATCGAACGCATCGAGTCCGGTATCACCCGGGGCAACGACCCGTATGCGGCGTTCCAGCATTCGGTGGTGCTGGCCGAACAGGTGCGTGAGCGCACCGACGCCCTGAACCAGGCCATGGCCGAACTCAAGGCTGGCAACCATTTGCTCAGCGAAGCGCGGCTACGGGCCGAAACCGCCCATCAACACTTGATCGACGCCATTGAAAGCATCTCCGACGCTTTTGTGCTGTTCGATGCCGAGCAGCGGATCGTGCTGTTCAACAGCCGTTTCAAGGCGTTTTGGGGTAACAGCCGGGTACGGATCAACGCGGGCATGCGCCTGAGTGAGGTCAAACGGTTGATGACTTCGACCGGGTTGTTTAGTGAAGAACCCCGGTCGCCTGTCGACGAAAGCCTGCTCTATCGCCTGCACAATGGCCGTTGGCTGCAAGTCAGCGAGCGGCCGACCCAGGAAGGCGGGCGGGTGATCCTGTTCACCGACATTACCGACGTCAAACTCAGCGAAACCCTGCGCCGCGAGCAGGCGGTGGCGCAGAAATCGCACCTATTGCAACGGGCGGTCGACAACCTGTCCCAAGGGGTGGCGATGGTCAACGCCGAGGGCATTCTGGAGTTGTGGAACCGGCGCTTCCTGGAACTCAGTGGCCTGGCCCCGGTGGCGGCTCATCGGCCGTTCGCCGAAGTGATCGCCGACAGCGAGCTGAACCTGCTGACCCCGGCCAGTCGCGATGCCAACGGGCGGTACGTGCAGGAATGCGAGCAGCGCCTCTACGATGGCCGGGTCCTGGAAATCCGCACCCATCCGTTGCCCACCGGCGGCTTCGTCAACACCTTCACCGACATCACCGAACGCTATCAGCATGCCGAAGCCCTCAGCGAAAGCGAGCGCTGGATTCGCTTGATCACCGACCATGTGCCGGCGCTGATCGCCTACCTGAATGCCGATCTGGTCTATGAGTTCACCAACAAAGTCTATGAAGAATGGTACTGCTGGCCCCGGGGCGTGATGCTCGGGCAGAGCCTGCGCGAAGTGCACAGCGAGCAGCACTATCAGCGCCTCGAGGCCTATGTGGCCCGGGCCCTGGCCGGCGAGAGCGTGACGTTCGAGTTCGCCGAAACCAACATCAACAATCAGGAGCGCTACATGCTGCGCTCCTACGTACCCAACCGCCTGGCCAGCGGGGAAGTGGTGGGGATTTTCGTACTGATCCGCGACATCACCGAACGCCGACGCACCGCCGAGGCGTTGCATCAGGCCTATCAGAACCTTGAGTTGCGGGTGCGTGAACGCACCACCGAACTGACCACCCTCAATGACCAATTGCTGCGCGAAATCGACGAGCGCCGCCGCGTGGAATCACGCTTGCGCGAGGCCAAGCTCGAGGCCGAGCAGGCCAACCTGTCGAAGACCAAATTTCTCGCTGCCGTCAGCCATGACCTGCTGCAACCGCTCAACGCCGCGC
This sequence comes from Pseudomonas sp. 05N433, assembly GCF_056396925.1. NCBI lineage: Bacteria > Pseudomonadati > Pseudomonadota > Gammaproteobacteria > Pseudomonadales > Pseudomonadaceae > Pseudomonas > Pseudomonas sp. 05N433. The sequence goes on from NZ_JBFTML010000072.1 coordinate 9,418, forward strand.
GGCTGTTTACCAGCGCGTTGCTGGAGCGCCGGGAACCGGTGGCCAACGAGAATCTGGTGCGCAATGTCAGCAATTCCCTGGAAGACGTGGAAAACCTGTTGGGCACACTGGTGGACATTTCCAAACTGGATGCCGGGGTGATCAAGGCCGACATTGCGCCGTTCGCTCTCAGCGAATTGCTGGAAAACCTGGCCGCCGAATACACCCAAGTGGCCCGCAGTGAAGGCCTCGAGCTGCATTTCATCCCGTGTTCGGCGCTGGTGCGCAGTGACATTCAATTGCTCGCGCGGATCCTGCGCAACCTGCTGAGCAACGCCATTCGCTATACCTACAGCGGGCGGGTGGTGCTCGGTTGTCGGCGTCATCACCAGCGGCTGACGATTGAAGTCTGGGACAGCGGCATGGGCATTGCCGAGAACCGTCTGGAGGAGATTTTTCAGGAGTTCAAACGCGGTGACGTACAGCGCCCCGATCAAGATCGCGGCTTGGGGCTGGGCCTGGCGATCGTCGAGAAAATCGCGCGTATTCTTGGCCACCGGATTCACGTGCGTTCATGGCCGGGCAAGGGCTCGATGTTTTCCGTCGAAGTGCCTTTGAGCGCCACGGCGCCGAAGGCATTGCCGAGTTTGTTGATGAGTGAACCGATGCTCGAGCGCCTGCGCGGTGCACGGGTGTGGGTGCTGGACAACGACGCGGCAATTTGTGCCGGGATGCGCACCTTGCTCGAAGGTTGGGGCTGCCGGGTGGTCACGGCACTCTCGGAGGAGGACCTGGCGCGGCAAGTGGATAATTATCACGCCGAAGCCGACCTGTTGATCGCCGACTATCACCTGGATGACGAGCAGAACGGTGTCGACGCCGTGGCCCGCATCAACGCCCGTCGCGCTTCGGCGATCCCGGCGATGATGATCACCGCCAACTACAGCAATGAGCTCAAACAACAGATCCGCGAACTGGGCCACACCCTGATGCACAAACCGGTGCGGCCGATGAAGCTCAAGACGGCGATGAGTCATTTGCTCGGCCCATCCAGATAACACCGAACCTGTGGCGAGGGAGCTTGCTCCCGCTGGGGCGCGAAGCGGCCCTTTACAAACCACCGAATCGCCTGGATTGACGACTGCTTCGCAGCCGAGCGGGAGCAAGCTCCCTCGCCACAGGTCAGCTTTCAAACCGGGCAGTTACCGCCGCAAATACGACCCGAAATCAATATCCCCGGCACTCAATATCGCCTGCACCCGGTTGTGCACATTGAGTTTGCGCAAGATCGCCGAGACGTGGGCCTTGACCGTGGTTTCGGCGATTTCCAGGGTGTAGGCGATCTGTTTGTTCGACTCGCCCTTGGTCATGCGTTCAAGCACCAGCAGCTGTTTGCGGGTCAGCGCCTGGAGCAGCTCCGGCGGGAAGCTCGGGGTCTCGCTCATGCGCCGGCTGGCACCGCTCTTTTGCGTGCGGATGATGTCCGGCGGCAGGTACACATTGCCATTGAGAATCTGCTGGATGGCTTCGGTCATCTGCGCCCGTGGCGAGGACTTGGTGATGAACCCCACCGCGCCATAGGTGATGGCTTGCAGCACGATCTGCTTGTCCTGTTCGGCCGAGACGATCACCACCGGAATGGTCGGCGCCTCGTTGCGCAGGTTGATCAGGCCATTGAGGCCGTGCATGCCGGGCATGTTCAGGTCGAGCAGGATCAGGTCCAGGTCGTCGTGCTCCTGGGTCAGGGCCAGGGCGCTGTCGAGGTCGGCGGTTTCCATGACCTCGCTGCCGGGGAAACCGTCGCTGATGACGTTATGAATGGCTTCGCGAAACAGCGGGTGATCGTCGGCAATCAGAATTTTGTACATGGCCTTTCACCTCATTATTTTTTTTTCAGGGTGTGGCAACAACACGCAAATGCTCAAGTCAGGGAAAAGGCTCGGGCTTCGCCTGTGTCACGGGCAGATTCGCCGCTTGCCAGGCATCCAGTCCGTCGCGGTACCAATACAGTGTTTTATAGCCCATGGAAGCAGCGCGTTTTACCGCGTTCCAGCTCAACCAGCAATCGGAGCGGCAGTAAAAGACCAACGGTTGCGTGTGATCGCCAGCGGTCAATGTGTTCAGGTTACGCGCAAAATAGTCTTGCCAGTCGGGCGTCAGATCGCCGTCACCGGTATTGGCCAACCAATGGCTGCCGGGCAGGTTTTCGTGGGGCTGGTCTTCAATGAAGCGGCCTTGCAGCCATTGTCGGCGGTAGACGTCGATCAGCACCGGCGGGGGTGTCTGCTTGAGCAGGTCTTGCAGGGCGGGCGTGTCGATGATGCTCGCGCCCTGGAGCTGAGTCGGAGTCGGGCTGCGGTACAGGCCGATGCGATAACCGTCGGCGGAGAACAGCGCTGTTTCGGCCTGTGCGGTGCCCAGCAACAGGCTCAGCGACAGCGCAGCGAGAGCAGGGCGCAACAGAACACGTCGGGCACGCGGCATAGGGGTCAGTCCTTATAGTTATGAACCCATTACATGCCAGTAGCGATGCGTTGTGAATGCGACGATAGACAGGTAAACCAGTACCAAAGTAGTAATTTTGTCCTGTTTTTTATCGTTCGGAGTAGTCAGCCGGATTTACGCAAGGCCGCATGTTGCGGGTTGAAGGTGAGCACGGCGAGCAGGGCGAACACCAGCGTCAGCCCCGCGCACACCGCCAGCGCCAAGAGGTTGAAGCGTTCGTACAGCGCGAAGCGCACCAGCTCCACCGCATGGGTGAACGGGTTCAAGGCGCACAGCCAATACAGCCACTCGCTGGAATCGCGCATTTTCCACAGCGGATACAGCGCCGACGACAGGAAAAACAGCGGGAAGATCACGAAATTCATCACCCCGGCAAAGTTCTCCAGTTGGCGAATCGCATTGGACAGCAACAGGCCCAGCGCACTGAGCATCAACGCCACCAGCAGCAACGCCGGCAACGCCAGCAACAGGCCCATGGCCGGCGGTTGCACGCCGTACAGCCAGGCAATCGCGAGGAAGGCGTACACCTGCAACAGCGAAATCAGCGACGTCGCCAGTAATTTGCTACACAGCAGAAAGGTCCGGGGCAGGGGGCTGGTCAACAGCACGCGCATGCTGCCCATCTCCCGGTCATACACCATCGACAACGAACCTTGCATGCCGTTGAACAGCAGGATCATGCAGGCAAGGCCGGGGATGATGTAAACCTCATAGGGAATGTAGGTGTCGTAGGGTTCGATGATGGCGATGCCCAGTGCCGCGCGGAACCCGGCAGCGAACACCAGCAGCCACAGCAGCGGCCGCACCAGCGCACTGAGAAACCGCGTGCGCTGCAACACGAAGCGCAGCCATTCGCGCAGCACGATGCCGCTGAAACATTGCCAGTAAGCGTTCATCTGCTGACTGCTCCTGAAGGGGCCGAGTTGGTCAGGCGAGCGAAAGCCGAATCGAGGTCGCCGCCATGTTCCAGGCTCAGCGCATCAGCTTGTCCGCTGGCGACCAAACGGCCTTGATGCAGGATCAGCAAGTCGTCGCTGGGTTGCACTTCATCCAGCAAATGAGTGGTCCAGAGCACGCTGATGGTTTGCTCGCGGCACAGGCTGCGGATGTGCTGATTGAGCGCCAGGCGACTGGCCGGGTCGAGGCCGACGCTGGCCTCGTCAAGCAACAACAGGCGTGGTTCGTGCAGCAACGCGCGGGCGATTTCCACCCGCCGGCGGTGGCCGCCATTGAGTTCGCGTACTCGCTCGCGACGGCGCTCGGTCAGGGCCTGACGCGCCAGCTCCGCGTCGACCCGCAGCCCGGTCTGGCGTCGGGACAGACCATGCAGCGCGGCGTGATAACGCAGGTTCTGCTCGACGCTGAGGTCCAGATCCAGCGTGCTTTGCTGAAACACCACTCCCAATTGCTTGAGCGCCGGGCGTGCCGCGTCGCGCAACGAGCATCCGCCGACGCGGATATCACCGCGTTGCAGATCATAGAGGCGGGTGAGCAGGGCGATCAGGGTGGATTTGCCCGCGCCATTGGGCCCAAGCAGCGCCGCAAAACGCCCCGGTGCCAAGCTGAAACTCACTTGGCGCAAGGCCTCGCGCGGGCCGTAGGCGAAACTCAGGTCGCTGACCTCAAGGGCGTTCATGGTGTCACCACCACGCCCCACGGATAGCGCCCGACCTTCACCGATTTGCTGACTTTGAGGGTGTCGACATCGATCACCGACACATCGCCACTGACGCCATTGGTGGCCAGCAATTGCCGTTGATCCGGGGTGAACGCCATCTGCCAGACCCGTCGGCCCACCAGCAGGTAATCAACAATCTCGAAGGTCTTGGCGTCGATCACCGCCACATGGTTGGCCGGGCCGAGGGCTACGAAGCCGTACTTGCCGTCGGCGCTGAGCTTGATGCCGACAGGCTGGACTTTGTCCGGGTGCACGCCTTTGATCTGGAAACTCAGGGTCTTGAGGATCTTGCGGCTGGCGACATCGAGAATCGTCACCGTGCCACCGATTTCCGCCGAGGCCCAAAGCTGCGAGCCATCGGGATTGAACTCGACGAAACGCGGCCGCTGATCCACCAGCGTATTGTCGGCCAGGGTCTGGGTGCTGGTGTCGATCCAGTGCAGCATGTTGGTGGTTTCGCTGGTGTTCACCGCCCATTTGCCATCGGGGCTGACGGCCATGCCTTCGGGCTCGACGCCGACGTTGATCTGCCCGAGCACCTTGGAGGTTTCGGTGTCGATCACCGTCACCAGCGCATCGTCTTCGTTGGAGACATACAACCAGCGATTGTTGGGGTGCAGGGCGAATTGTTCGGGGTCTTTGCCCGAAGGCAGTTCCTTGATGATCTTGCGCGTGGCGACGTCCATCACCTGGACCCGGTCCGAATCGCTGGCGCAGATGTACAGCAGCTTGTTGTCGTGGGACAGCAACAGGCCGCGCGGGCGCTGGCCGACGGGCAGGGTGTCGGTGACTTGCAGGGTCTGCATGTCGATCAGGCTCAGGCTGTTGTCCTTTTCGTTGGAGACCCAGGCGGTGCTGGCCGCCGCATGCCCGGCGGCGAGCAGTAGAGCGCATGAAAGCAGGGTGCGGCGCATGGCAGATTCCTTGTTGTTATGGGGGTAGGGCTTTCAGGGAAAGCGGCAGCTGACCTCGGCTTTGTCGTAACCCAGGCTGTCCATTTCGTTGAAGGGGTGCAGGAAACCGTCTTGCGGCGACGTGCTGACCAGCGCCCGGGGTTGCACGATGGGGATCGGCTGGCGCAACTGACCGTTCCACGGCCGGTAACTGAGCTTGCGGCCCTTGAAGCCGTCCAGCGGCAATTGCTCGCTGATTTCAAGCGTCCGAATCGCCATGGCATCGACCTGGCGCAATTTGCCCACCGCGCTGGCGATGCTGCGCACCGCCATCCACGCGGCGAAATCCCGATCGTTCATCCAGCGCCCGGCCAGGGCTTCGAAGCGTTTTTGCAACTGGGCGGCACCGTAGGTTTCCACGGTCTTGTGCCAGCCCACCGGGGTCAGGCCCTGGGTGCCGGCGACCGGCCGTGGGTACCAGGTCTGGTAGGGCACGTACTCGCCGAAATCGCCGCGTTCATCGRCCACCAGCACCACGTCGTACTCGGCGGTTTGGGTGAACAGCGGCATGTCGGCCTGGGCGCTGCGCCGTTGATCGTTATCGAAGCTCCAGGCTTTCTCCGCCACCAGTTGCAGGCCGAAGCGTTTTGCCGCCCGGCGCAGGGCGGCGGCGTAGGCTTGATCGTCGGCGGTCGGGCCGACGATCAGCAGCGCCCGTTGCCATTTGCGCAGCACCAGAAACTGCGCCAACGCATCGGCCAGCATCGCCCGGCTCGGCAGGCTGTGCAGCACGTTCGGCAGGCAATCGGTAGTGCGCAGGCTGTCATCGGGGCTGCCGGCATTGAACAGCAGGCTGTCGGGTAGCACAGCGCTGAGTCGGCGCAGGTTTTCCGCCGGAGCATTCACCACAAACAGGCGCAGGCCTTGTTCGTGTTGGGCTTTGGCGGCTTCGAGCAAGGCGTCGGGGTTGTCGACGTTGGCGCTGACCAGGCTGTAGCTGTGATTGAGGAAACGCCCGGTACTGTTGCTGTCGATGATCGCCAGCTCCGCGCCCCGCAGGCCGGCATCGGTCGGTTCAGGAATAACGTTCGACAGCAATGGCCCAGGATCGGGGCGATACCCCAGGTAGCCGATCCGCACCTGCAACGGCGCATCCGCCGCCTGACTCTGGGTCGCCAGCCCGGCGGCGCAGGCAATCGCCAGCAGGTAGATCAAGGCATAAGGGGCGAGCTGGCGCATAAGGCACTCCATCACAGGTAGCGCCAGCATAGGAACCCCGGTCGGTCGGGGAAATATGCAGAAAGTATCGATGGGCCAGTACCAAGGTAGTAACGGCGCCAGAACGCCCCCGGACTGTTCGCCGCAAGCCCTACTACCAAGGGAGTAGGCCGCGACCACCAAAGCAGCATGGGGTTGGCGCGAAGCCGTTCCTAAGATGGCTGCCATAGCCTCTGCAAAGAGGTTTTGCGTGCAATCTTGAGGGCATAACAATGACAACAAAACGCAACGCCTTGCTCGTTGCCGGACTGCTGGCCGGCTTCATCAGCGCAGGTTCCGTCTGGGCCCACGGCAACGTGGTACCCCAGGCCGTCGAAACCAAGGGACTGACCCCGATCAAGGATGCCGGTGTGCAGGTCGATGCCGATGGTTGGGCGGCGGTGAACCCGTATCGTTCCTCTCCGGAGCACGATAAAGCGTTGGAAATCGGCTCTTCGGCCTACAACCAGAACTGCGCGGCCTGTCATGGCCTGGAAGCCAAGTCCGGCGGCATCGCCCCTGACTTGCGCAAGCTCGACGTCGCCGAAGCCGGTGACGAGTGGTTCGTCGAACGGGTGCGCCATGGCGCCGTGCGTGATGGCCGAGTGTACATGCCGAAGATGGCTGACTATTTGAGTCAGGAAGCCTTGTGGGCGGTACGCACCTACCTGGACAGCGTGCACGTCGAGGAGTGACCCATGCGCCTGCTCGCGGTGTTGATCAGCGCTGTGTGGTTGTGCTGCCAGGCAGCGCAGGCACAGGTCCGGACCTATGACGAAATGATCGCCGCCGCCGAGCTGAAAGTCGCGGTCTACAAGGACTTCGCGCCCTACAGTTTCGAAGACGCCGGCCAGCCTCGCGGAGTCGATGTCGAACTCGCCCAGGCCTTGGCCAAGGCCATGGGGGTACGCCTGAAACTGATCTGGGCGCCCGCCGGGGAGAAGCTCGACGACGACCTGCGCGATTACATCTGGCGGGCCAGTCAGCTGCACAATCAGCAACTGGCCGACCTGATGATGCGCGTCCCCTACGACCGCGATTACTCACAGAAACGCAATGAGCTGGGCGAACTGGAGAACGGCCATGTGGTGATGTTCGGGCCGTACCAGACCGAACAATGGCAGGTGGCGTATGACCGTCGTCGACTGGACTCGGTGGCCAGCGTCGCGGTGTTCCAGCAGCACCCGATTGGCGTCGAAGTCGACAGTGTGCCCTCGTTTTACCTGACCTCGGTGTTCAACGGCATGCTCGCCGCCAAGACCCACCATTACCCCGGTGTGCCCCAGGCGTTTGCCGCGATGAAGGCCGGTGAAGTCGACGCGGTGATGGCGATGCGCGGCGAGATCGACTGGCAGGTGCATCAGGCCGCCGACCCGCAAGTGGCGCTGGCGGAAAACGCCTATCCGAACATGGGCAAGCAACGCTGGGAGATCGGCATGGCGGTGCATGAAAGCAACCGGCAACTGGCCTATGCCGTGGAAGAGGCGCTGGAAGCGTTGATTCGCGAGGGCACGGTCAAAAGCATTTATGCCCATTACGGCCTGCGCTATGACGTGCCCGAGATGTATCAACAATGAACTGGCGCGCGCGTTGGCTGTTGGCCTGCTGGTTGCCCTTGGCCGCGCAGGCGGTTGAGGTCGATCCGGTGCCGTCGGTGATGTGGGCGTTCTATCACAAGCAGATGCTTGGCGACGCACCGTTCGTGTTCGACGAGCGGGTCAAGCTGCTGGCACCGCCGTTCGCCGAAGACGCCCGGCAAGTGCCGTTGGAAATCGACGCTCGGGCGTTCAAGGGCGAAGTGGTGCGAATCCTTGCCTGGGCCGAACTCAACCCGCTGCCGAAAATCGTCGACTTCGAGCCTTTGACCGGTGTGCTGCCCTGGCTGTCGATCCGCATCCGCGTTGAACAGGCCACGCCATTGCGCGCGGCGGTGTTGACTCGCGACGGGCTGTGGCATGTCGGCTCGACCCTGATCGACGCGGCCGGCGGCGGTTGCACGGCGCCGAGCGTGGTGCGCACCCAGCCGGGCTGGGAAGAACACATCGGCGAAGTGCTTGGCGGTCGTTATCCCCGTGGTGAGTTCAGTCGCGTGCGTTTGCAGGTGGCGCATCCGATGGACAACGGCATGGTCAGCGGCATCCCGGAATTTTTCCTCAACCAGGCCGAGCTGCGGGACTCAGACAACCGGGTACTGGCGCGTCTGGAGCTGTTCCCGGCGGTCAGCGAGAACCCCAACCTGGCTTTCGACATCGAAGGTGCGGGGCAGACGCGCCTGATACTGCGCGACAACAGCGGCAATCAATTCGATGCGGCCATACCCTGACCCAAGGAGCGTGTGATGCGCTGGATGCTGTTGTTGTTCATCTGTGTGAGCCTGCCGACCCTGGCCGATCCCGATTACGCACTCAAGCCCCGACAGATTGCCGAAGACACCTGGCTGCTTGAGGGCAGCACCGATAACTTCGCCAAGAACAACGGCGGCAACATCGTCAACACCGCGTTCATCGTCACCGGGCAAGGGGTGGTGGTGATCGACACCGGGCCATCGAAGCGCTACGGCGAGGCCCTGCGCAAAGCGATTGCCGCAACCACCGATAAACCGGTGATCCAGGTGTTGCTGACCCATCACCATCCCGACCATGTGCTGGGCAATCAGGCCTTCACCGACGTGCCGATTGCTGCACTGGCCGGCACCACCGAGCTGTTGCATCAACAGGGTGATGCGATGGCCGAGAACATGTATCGACTGGTGGGTGACTGGATGCGCGGCACCGAAGTGGTGTTGCCGACGCAGACGCTGACGCCAGGCGTGCAAAGTTTTGGGAACCACGATTTGCGGCTGCTGAGTCTGGGTGGGCACACCGGCGCGGATCTGGCTATTCTCGACCAGAAAACCGGCGTGCTGTTTGCCGGGGATCTGGTGTTTTATCAGCGGGCCCTGACCACGCCGAACAGCCCGGGGTTGTCGGTGTGGCTGGCGGATATCGCCACGCTTCAGGGATTGCCGTGGACGCTGATTGTGCCCGGGCATGGGCCCGTGGCAACGGACAGCAAACCGTTCGAGCAGATGCGCGATTACCTCTCCTGGCTCGATCAACTCATGCACGACGGTGCGGCGAACGGCAGCGACATGGCCGAGATGATCCGCAGCCCCATTCCTGAACGTTTCGCCGGGATCAACCTGAGCCGTTATGAGCTGATCCGCAGCGTCAGCCATTTGTACCCGCGCTATGAGCGCGCGCAGATGACGCGGGTGGATTCCGGCAAGGATCAGTAGTCCATCTCAGATACGACGCATCCTTTGTGGTGAGCCTTCGTTGATTGGCATCATCCGACCCGCTACCAAGGAACTAGAAATCTCCGCATTGCGGGCAATTGTTGCAAGGGCGGYGGCGCCCAAGAATCTGCACCAGACCGGGAAAATTTCCCGGGTATAACAAAAACCGCAGAGGTAGCCGTCATGACCCAACCCGCACGTCGCCAACCCTTCGTCTTGAGCGTGCTGCTCAGTGCCATGCTGTTGTCCGGCCAGGCAATGGCCGCAGTCTCCGATCAAGACATCCTCCAGGATCCGAAGAATCCGGAACAGGTCGTCACCAATGGCCTGGGCGTCCAGGGTCAGCGCTACAGCCCGCTGGACACCCTCAATGTCGACAACGTGAAAGACTTGCGCCCGGTCTGGGCCTTTTCGTTCGGCGGTGAAAAACAGCGCGGTCAGCAAGCGCAGCCGATGATCAAGGACGGCGTGATGTACATGACCGGTTCCTACTCACGGGTGTTCGCCGTGGATGCGCGCACCGGCCGCAAGCTCTGGCAATACGACGCGCGCCTGCCGGATGACATCCGTCCGTGCTGTGACGTGATCAACCGTGGCGTGGCGCTGTATGGCGACCTGGTGATCTTCGGCACTCTCGACGCCAAGCTCGTGGCCCTGAATAAAGACACCGGCAAAGTGGTATGGAGCAAGAAAGTCGCCGACCACAAGGAAGGCTACTCCATCAGCGCCGCGCCACTGGTGATCAACGGCAAACTGATCACTGGCGTGGCGGGTGGCGAGTTCGGGGTGGTGGGCAAGATCGAAGCCTACGACCCGAAAAACGGTGATCTGCTGTGGACCCGGCCAACGGTCGAAGGCCACATGGGTTACGTCTACAAAGACGGCAAGGCCGTAGAGAACGGCATCTCCGGCGGCGAAGCGGGCAAGACCTGGCCGGGCGATTTGTGGAAAACCGGCGGCGCGGCGCCGTGGCTGGGCGGCTACTACGACCCGGAAACCAATCTGCTGCTGTTCGGCACCGGCAACCCGGCACCCTGGAACTCGCACCTGCGCCCTGGCGACAACCTTTACTCGTCCTCGCGCCTGGCGCTGAACCCGGACGACGGCACGATCAAATGGCACTTCCAGAGCACCCCTCACGACGGCTGGGACTATGACGGCGTGAACGAACTGGTGTCGTTCAACTACAACGAAGGCGGCAAGGAAATCAAAGCCGCGGCCACCGCGGACCGTAACGGTTTCTTCTATGTGCTGGATCGCACCAACGGCAAATTCATCCGCGGCTTCCCGTTCGTGGACAAGATCACCTGGGCCAGTGGCCTGGATAAAAACGGTCGGCCGATCTACAACGAAGACAGCCGTCCGGGTGCACCGGGCTCCGAGGCCAAAGGCAGTTCGGTGTTTGTAGCGCCGGCGTTCCTGGGGGCGAAAAACTGGATGCCGATGGCCTACAACCGCGACACCGGCCTGTTCTATGTGCCGTCCAACGAGTGGGGCATGGACATCTGGAACGAAGGCATCGCCTATAAAAAAGGCGCGGCGTTCCTCGGCGCCGGTTTCACCATCAAACCATTGAATGAAGACTACATCGGCGTGCTGCGCGCCATCGACCCGAAAACCGGCAAGGAAGTCTGGCGCCACAAGAACTTCGCGCCGTTGTGGGGCGGGGTGCTGACCACCAAGGGCAACCTGGTGTTCACCGGTACGCCGGAAGGTTTCCTACAAGCGTTCAACGCCAAGACCGGCGAGAAAGTCTGGGAATTCCAGACCGGCTCCGGCGTGCTCGGCTCGCCCATCACCTGGGAAATGGACGGCGAACAATACGTTTCGGTGCTCTCCGGCTGGGGCGGCGCGGTACCGCTGTGGGGCGGCGAAGTGGCCAAGCGCATCAAGGACTTCAACCAGGGCGGCATGCTGTGGACCTTCAAGCTGCCGAAGGACCTGGTTGCCAAGCACTAACCCTGGCAACCACAACCTGAGTGGCGATGAATGACCTGTGGCGAGGGAGCTTGCTCCCGCTGGGCTGCGAAGCCGCCCCCAACGTTCCCGGCCCCAACCGACGCACAACCCGGAACACCTGGCGCCATCGTTTCCTTCAAACCGCGCTACGGCAATTTCATCGGCGGCGAGTTCGTCGCCCCGGTCAATGGCGAGTACTTCACCAATACCTCACCGGTCACCGGTGAAGTGATCGCCGAATTCCCGCGCTCCAGCGCCGCCGACATCGAAAAGGCTCTCGACGCCGCCCATGCCGCCGCTGATGCCTGGGGCAAAACCTCGGCGCAGGACCGCTCGCTGGTGCTGCTGAAAATCGCTGACCGCATCGAACAGAACCTGGAAATCCTCGCCGTCACCGAAACCTGGGACAACGGCAAGGCCGTGCGCGAAACCCTCAACGCTGACGTGCCGCTGGCCGCCGACCACTTCCGTTACTTCGCCGGTTGCATCCGCGCTCAAGAGGGCGGTGCCGCTGAAATCAACGAACTGACTACCGCCTATCATTTCCACGAACCACTGGGCGTGGTCGGGCAGATCATTCCGTGGAACTTCCCGCTGCTGATGGCCGCCTGGAAACTCGCCCCGGCGCTGGCGGCCGGCAACTGCATCGTGCTCAAACCCGCCGAGCAAACACCGCTGTCGATCATGGTGTTCGCCGAGCTGATCGCCGATTTGCTGCCGGCCGGCGTGCTGAACATCGTCCAGGGCTTCGGTCGCGAAGCCGGTGAAGCGCTGGCCACCAGCAAGCGCATCGCCAAGATCGCCTTCACCGGTTCCACCCCGGTGGGCGCGCACATCATGCATTGCGCAGCCGAGAACATCATTCCAAGCACCGTTGAGCTGGGCGGCAAGTCGCCGAACATCTTCTTCGAAGACATCATGAACGCCGAACCGCAGTTCATCGAAAAAGCCGCCGAAGGCCTGGTGCTGGCGTTCTTCAACCAGGGCGAAGTCTGCACTTGTCCGTCGCGGGCACTGGTGCAGGAATCGATCTACGAGCCGTTCATGGCCGAGGTGATGAAGAAGATCGTCAAGATCAAGCGCGGCAACCCGCTGGACACCGAGACCATGGTCGGCGCCCAGGCGTCCGAGCAGCAATACGACAAGATCCTCTCGTACCTGAAAATCGCCCAGGAGGAGGGCGCCGAGCTGCTCACTGGCGGCGCGGCCGAGCGGCTGGAAGGCGACTTGTCCAGCGGCTATTACATCCAGCCGACGCTGCTCAAGGGCCACAACAAAATGCGCGTGTTCCAGGAAGAAATCTTCGGCCCGGTGGTGGGTGTCACCACCTTCAAGGACGAAGCCGAAGCCCTGGCGATCGCCAACGACAGCGAGTTCGGCCTCGGTGCGGGCCTGTGGACCCGCGACATCAACCGCGCCTACCGCATGGGCCGGGCGATCAAGGCCGGGCGCGTCTGGACCAACTGCTACCACCTGTACCCGGCCCACGCCGCGTTCGGTGGCTACAAGAAGTCCGGTGTCGGCCGTGAGAACCACAAGATGATGCTCGACCATTACCAACAGACCAAAAACCTGCTGGTGAGCTACGACATCAATCCGCTGGGGTTCTTCTGATACGACCTGAAACCGGGTGATGGCCTTCGCGGGCAAGCCTCGCTCCTACAGGTTATGTGTTGGCCGTGAGGTCCGCGCATCCCTGTAGGAGCGAGGCTTGCCCGCGAAGGCGTCGTCACATTCAACACATTCGTTGACTGACATTCCGCTATCGCGGGCAAACCCGCTCCCACAGGATTTTGTGTGGTGCTTAAGATCTGCGCGCCCCCCTACCAACGCACGCCGCCACCTCCTTCGAAAGTAGCATTCGGGCAGTTGGCGCCCCGTGCATTAATGGCTCTACCGGAATCGTCCGGCACAAGAAGAGGAATGACCCATGTGGCATAAACCCGCGTTTACCGATCTGCGCATTGGCTTCGAAGTGACGATGTATTTCGCCAACCGTTGATTGATCGCCCGGTCAGCCGTCGCGTTGGCCGGGCCTGCTTTCTGGAGCCTGCCATGCACATCCGCGTTCTCGGTTCCGCCGCCGGCGGCGGTTTTCCGCAATGGAACTGCAACTGCCGTCAATGCGCGGCGATGCGCCGCGGCACCCTGCACGCGCAACGCCGCACGCAGTCGTCCATTGCCCTGAGCGACGACGGTGTGGAATGGATACTCTGCAATGCGTCACCAGACATCCGCGCCCAACTCGAAAGCTTCCCGACGCTGCAACCGGCCCGCCGCGTGCGTGACACGGCGATTGYCGGCGTGGTCCTGCTGGACAGTCAGATCGACCATTGCACCGGCCTGTTGAGCCTGCGCGAAGGCTGCCCGCATTCGGTCTGGTGCACCGAGCGGGTGCATGAAGACCTGAGCAGCGGCTTCCCGTTGTTCACCATGCTCAAACACTGGAACGGTGGTTTGCAGTGGCAACCGATCGAACTGGACCGTGAGCCGTTCAGCATCGCAGCCTGCCAACACCTGCAATTTCGCGCCATTCCATTGGTCAGCAACGCACCGCCGTATTCCCCCAACCGTGGCAACCCGCAGCCGGGGGACACCATCGGCCTGTTCATCGAAGACCTGCGCAACGGAGCATCGGTGTTCTATGCGCCGGGTCTGGGGCAGGTCGACGCCGAGGTATTGAGCTGGATGCAGCGCGCCGATTGCCTGCTGCTGGACGGCACGCTGTGGCGCGACGATGAAATGCGCGTATGTGAAGTCGGCCAGAGCCTGGGCCGCGAAATGGGCCACCTGCCGCAAAGCGGTCCCGGCGGGATGCTCGAAGTGCTGGAGGGCTTCAATCGCCAGCGCAAGGTGCTGATCCACATCAACAACACCAACCCGATCCTCGACGAAGACTCGGCCGAGCGGGCGTTGCTGGAACGGCGGGGGATTGAAGTGGCTTATGACGGCATGAGTATTGAGCTGTAGCGGATGGCCTCATCGCAGAACCCAACGGTTATTCCCCGGAGAACCGCAATGACTGACACCCCCATGACCCCCACCGAATTCGAAGCGGCCCTGCGCGCCAAAGGCGCCTATTACCACATCCATCATCCATTCCACCAAGCGATGTACGCCGGGCGCGCCACCCGCGAGCAGATCCAGGGCTGGGTCGCCAATCGCTTCTACTATCAGGTGAACATTCCCCTGAAGGACGCGGCCATTCTCGCCAACTGTCCGGACCGCGACGTGCGGCGGGAATGGCTGCAACGGATTCTCGACCATGACGGTGTCCCCGGCAGCGAAGGCGGCATCGAAGCCTGGTTGCGTCTGGGCGAAGCGGTGGGGCTGGATCGCGAACAAATTCTCTCGCAAGAGTTGGTGCTGCCGGGTGTGCGATTTGCCGTGGACGCCTACGTCAATTTCGCCCGCCGTGCTTGCTGGCAGGAAGCGGCCAGCAGTTCGCTGACCGAGCTGTTCGCGCCGCAGATCCATCAGTCTCGGCTCGACGCCTGGCCCAGCCATTACCCATGGATCGACCCGGCCGGTTACGACTATTTCCGTACGCGCCTGAGCCAGGCCCGGCGCGATGTCGAGCATGGCTTGCGCATCACCCTGGCGCATTACGTCACGGTCGAGGGCCAGCAGCGCATGCTGGAGATTCTGCAGTTCAAGCTTGATGTGCTGTGGAGCATGCTCGACGCGATGAGCATGGCCTATGAGCTGGACCGCCCGCCGTATCACACGGTCACCGCCGAGCGGGTCTGGCACCGGGGGATCGCCCTGTGAACGCGATCGAGCAGCAACCCGGCCCACCGTTGTGGCTGTTGGCGGAGCTGACCTATCGCTGCCCGCTGCAATGCCCGTATTGCTCCAATCCCTTGGATTTCGCCCAACAGGGTGAGGAGTTGAGCACGGAAGAGTGGATCCGGGTGTTCCGCGAGGCCCGGGAGATGGGCGCCGCGCAACTGGGGTTTTCCGGTGGCGAGCCGTTGGTGCGCCAGGACCTGGCCGAGCTGATCAAGGCCGCGCGGGACATGGGTTACTACACCAACCTGATCACCTCGGGTATCGGCCTGACCGAGCAGAAGGTCCGCGACTTCAAGGTCGCCGGGCTGGACCACATCCAGATCAGCTTTCAGGCCGCCGACGAAGCGGTCAACAACATGCTCGCTGGATCACGCAAGGCCTTCGCCCAGAAACTGGCCATGGCCCGGGCGGTGAAAGCCCAGGGCTACCCGATGGTGCTGAACTTCGTCACCCATCGGCACAACATCGACCAGATCGCGCAGATCATCGAACTGTGCCTGGAGCTGGAGGCGGATTTCGTCGAGTTGGCGACCTGCCAGTTCTACGGCTGGGCCGAACTCAACCGCGTCGGCCTGTTGCCGACCCGCGAACAATTACAGCGCGCCGAGCGCATCACCAACGAGTATCGCCAGCGGCTTGAGGCCGAGGGCCACCCGTGCAAGCTGATTTTCGTCACCCCGGACTACTACGAAGAGCGCCCCAAGACCTGCATGAATGGCTGGGCCAACCTGTTTCTCGACATCACCCCGGACGGTACGGCGTTGCCTTGTCATAGCGCGCGTCAGCTGCCGGTGCAGTTCCCCAATGTGCGCGAGCACAGCGTCGAACACATCTGGAACGACTCCTTCGGTTTCAACCGGTTTCGTGGCGATGACTGGATGAAAGAGCCGTGCCGTTCCTGCGATGAAAAACATAAGGACCTGGGCGGCTGCCGCTGCCAGGCGTTCATGCTCACGGGGGACGCGAGCAACGCCGACCCGGTGTGCAGCAAGTCGCCGCACCACAGCGTCATCCTCAAGGCCCGGGACGAAGCCGACGCGCCGGGGCAGGGCATGGAACACCTGACATTGCGCAATGAAAAGGCTTCGCGGCTGATCTATCGCGGATAAATTGCGAACGCGAAGCCCCCACCCCCGGTAGTTGCTACCCATTGGTCTGATTGCATTCGCAGCCGGATGCTTTAGTGTTGGCTTTACCTTTCAAAACAATAAAAACAGGCTTTCCAATGAGCCAGAATCTCAGTCAACTGCGTAAATTCGTTTCACCTGAAATCATCTTCGGTGCCGGCTGTCGGCATAACGTCGGCAATTACGCCAAGACCTTCGGCGCCCGCAAGGTGCTGGTGGTCAGCGACCCCGGTGTGATCGCCGCCGGTTGGGTCGCCGATGTCGAGGCCAGCCTGCAAGCCCAGGGCATCGATTACTTTGTGTACAGTGACGTTTCGCCCAACCCGCGGATCGAGGAAGTGATGCTCGGCGCCGAGCTGTACCGGGAGAATCACTGCGATGTGATCGTCGCGGTCGGCGRCGGCAGCCCGATGGACTGCGGCAAGGGCATCGGCATCGTCGTCGCCCACGGGCGCAACATCCTTGAATTCGAGGGCGTGGATACCCTGCGCATGCCCAGCCCGCCGCTGATCCTGATCCCGACCACCGCCGGCACGTCGGCCGATGTGTCGCAGTTCGTGATCATCTCCAATCAGCAAGAACGCATGAAATTCTCCATCGTCAGCAAGGCTGCGGTGCCGGACGTGTCGCTGATCGACCCGGAAACCACCCTGAGCATGGACCCGTTCCTGTCGGCCTGTACCGGCATCGACGCGTTGGTCCACGCCATCGAGGCCTTCGTTTCCACCGGCCACGGGCCGCTCACCGATCCCCACGCGCTGGAGGCGATGCGGCTGATCAACGGCAATCTGGTGCAGATGATCGCCAACCCGAACGACATCGCCCTGCGGGAAAAGATCATGCTCGGCAGCATGCAGGCCGGGCTGGCGTTCTCCAACGCGATCCTCGGCGCGGTGCACGCCATGTCCCACAGCCTCGGTGGATTCCTCGATCTGCCTCACGGCTTGTGCAACGCGGTGCTGGTGGAGCACGTGGTGGCGTTCAACTACAGCTCGGCGCCGGAGCGCTTCAAGGTGATTGCCGAGACCTTCGGCATCGATTGTCGCGGCCTGAACCACCGGCAGATCTGCGGACGTCTGGTCGACCACTTGATCGCCCTCAAACACGCCATCGGCTTCCACGAAACCCTGGGCCTGCACGGGGTGAGTACGTCGGACATTCCGTTCCTGTCGCAACATGCCATGGATGACCCGTGCATCCTTACCAACCCGCGCGAGTCCAGCCAGCGCGACGTCGAGGTCGTCTATGGCGAAGCCCTCTGACGAACAGCAACGGGCGCTGACCGGGTTACTCGGCCTGGGCAATCACTCGGCGCGCAAGAGTCATTACCCGGAACTGGCCGCGCGCCTGGATGAACTGGAGGCCGAGCGCAACCGCTACAAATGGCTGTTCGAAAACGCCGTGCACGGAATCTTCCAGGCCAGCCTGCAGGAAGGCATGCGCGCCGCCAACCCGGCGCTGGCGCGGATGCTTGGCTATCAGGACCCGCAGGAGGTGCTGTTTTCCCTGACGGACCTGGCGGGCACGCTGTTCGTCGGCGGCGCGCAAGAGCTGGAAGGCATCGGCGAAGTCCTCCAGCGTGAGCGCAGCCTGCTGGGCTATGAAACCCAGCTGCGGCGCAAGGACGGCACTGTCCTCGACGTGTTGATGAACCTGCTGCTCAAACCGGATCAGGAAGGCCTGGTGGAGGGGTTCGTCGCCGACATCACCGAACGAAAACAGGCCCAGGAGCGCTTGCAACAGCTCAATGATCAACTGGAGCAACGGGTCACCGCGCGCACCAATGAGTTGCTGGACGCCAACCGCAATCTGCAACAACAGATCACCGAGCGTAAACAGATCGCCGAAGCCTTGCGCGACGCCCGTGATGCCGCCGAAGCGGCCAATCGCAGCAAGGACAAATACCTCGCCGCCGCCAGTCACGACCTGCTGCAACCGCTCAATGCCGCGCGTTTGTTGATCTCGACCTTGCGCGAACGGCATTTGCCCGACGTCGAACAGGTACTGGTGGAGCGCACCCATCAGGCACTGGAAGGGGCCGAAGACTTGCTCACCGACCTGCTGGATATTTCCCGGCTCGATCAGGCCGCGGTAAAGCCGGACATCGCCCTGTACCGCCTCGATGAATTGTTCGCGCCACTGGTTTCGGAGTTTCAGTCGGTGGCCGCGGCGACCGGGTTGAACCTGCGGGTGCACATGGGCGATTACGCCATTCATACCGACTTGCGCCTGATGACGCGGATTCTGCGCAACTTCCTCAGCAATGCCTGCCGCTACACCGACGACGGCAGCATCCTGCTGGGTGCCCGGCGCCGGGGCAACGCGCTGCGAATCGAAGTCTGGGACACCGGGCGCGGGATCCCGGCGGACCGTCTCGACTCGATCTTCCTCGAATTCAACCAACTGGACGTTGGCCGTGCCGCCGACCGCAAGGGCGTGGGCCTGGGACTGGCGATTGTCGAACGCATCGCCAAGATCCTCGATTACCGGATTCAGGTGCATTCGCGGCCAGGGCGCGGTTCGATGTTCAGCATCGAGGTGCCGATTTCCCGTGAGATTCCACTGCCGATCAGCCAGGCCGTGCCGCAGCCGAGCACCGGCAACCCGCTGCCGGGGCGGCGCCTGCTGGTGCTGGACAACGAAGTCAGCATCCTTGAAAGCATGAGCGCACTGCTCGGGCAGTGGGGCTGCGAGGTGGTCACCGCCACCGATGAGGCCACCGCGCTGGTGGCTTTGCAGGGGCAGGCGCCGGAACTGATTCTGGCGGATTACCACCTCGATCACGGGGTGGTGGGCTGTGAAGTGGTCCGGCATCTGCGCGAGCATTTCAGCCGGACGATACCGGCGGTGATCATCACCGCCGACCGCACCGATCAGTGTCGACGCTCGTTGCAGCGGCTCGACGCGCCATTGCTGAACAAACYGGTGAAACCCGGCAAGTTGCGTGCGGTGTTGAGTCAGTTGTTGGCGTAGCGAGCCGATGAAAAGATCGCAGTCTGCGATCTTTTCATTCCGGTTTTGGCGGTGATTTGGCTCAGTGGTTGTACGCCGCCTCGGTGTTATCGATCAGCGGGTTCTTTTCGGTCAGCACGATCTGGGCAATCTGATCCTTGCGCATGAAGCTGACCTTCGGATGGGACTTGGCGTAGCGGATAAAGCGCTCCACCGCCTCGACCATCGCCGGGGTGCCGCCGATGCGGTCATGCAGGCTCACCGACATCATCCTCCGCCGGTTGGCGCCTTCGGCGTACAGGCGGTCGAATTCCAGCACCAATTGCCGGTAGAACTGTTGCGCCGAGAAGTGCCGGCCTTCGATCAGCACAATGTCGTTGTTGCGCAGGGTGTAAGGCACCACGGCGAATTTCTTGCCACGGACCAGCGTCACAAACGGCTCATCACGGCTGACGTCGTCGATGTGGTAGGTGAAGTTCAGGTCTTGCAGCACTTTCAGGGTATTGGGGCTGCGCCGCAGCCAATTGGCGTTGTAGCCCACCGAGCGCTGACCGGTGAGTTTCTGCACCGCCTCGACGCCGTCGCCGATGAAGGCCTTCTCTTGCTCGTAGCTCATGTTGTAAGAGTCGGCCCAGCGCATGCCATGGGCGGCGACTTCATGGCCACGGTCGGCGATCGCCCGCACCAGTTCGGGGTGTTTCAACGCCGCTTCRCCCACTACATGGGAGGTGACCTTGATGCCGTTGCGGTCCCACAAGTCGAGCATCCGCCACAGGCCTTCCTTGTAGCCGTAGTCGAACCAGGTCTGTGCCGGCATGTCCGGGTAACCCTTGGGCAATGGAGTGCCGGAGAACGGACTTTCGGCACCGTCGGGCTGGCCGCCGGTTTCGAATTGCATGGAGAACGAAATCACCAGTTGCGAGCCATCCGGCCACGGGCGTTCCTGGGCGAACGCGAGGGACGGCAGCAGCAGGGCGGCGGCCAGCAGATTTTTCAGCCAGCGGGGGGAGCGTTGCCAATGGGCAGTGGTCATAAGGGGCACCTTTTGAGTTGAACAGTGCCGTGAGGGTGTCATTTGGATTGCCCCGGAAAAATCCGCTACGGGCGAGAAGACTTTTAAACAGAATTTACGAATCCCGCCGAACACACCGTCCAGTGCGGGAGTAAGCCTGTGGCGAGGGATTTGTGTTTCAGCTGTGGCAAACTGACCACACTCCTTGAACCAAGGCCATCGAATGGATCACTACACCCCGCGCGACTGGCAGCCCCACGAGCGGCCCAGCCTGCCCGGATCGCCCTCGACGCCGTTGCACTCCAACCCCAGGCGGCTGGCCTACGCGCTGGTGGGGGTGTTGGTGGCATTGACCGGTGGTCTCGGCAACTCGCTGGTGGTCGCCAACCTGCCGTATCTGCAAGGCGCGCTGGGCGCGACCACGGCCGAGATGGCCTGGCTGCCGGCGGCTTACGTCATGACCAACGTGTCGATGAACCTGCTGCTGGTGAAGTTTCGTCAGCAGTTCGGCCTGCGGGCGTTCACCGAAGTGTTCCTGATGCTTTATGCGCTGGTGACCTTCGGCCATTTGTTCGTCAACGACCTGAGTTCGGCGATCGCCGTGCGCGCGGCCCACGGCATGGTCGGCGCAGCGCTGAGTTCGTTGGGCCTGTATTACATGATCCAGGCCTTCCCGGCGAAATGGCGGATGAAGGCGCTGGTATTGGGCCTCGGCACCTCGCAACTGGCTTTGCCCATGGCACGGTTGTTTTCCGAAGACCTGCTGCAGATCGCCGAATGGCGCGGGCTGTACCTGTTCGAACTGGGCATGGCGCTGTTGTCCCTGGGCTGCGTGTTTCTGCTGAAACTGCCGCCGGGTGACCGCTTCAAGACCTTCGAAAAACTCGACTTCCTGACCTTCGCCATCCTCGCCACCGGCGTGGCCTTGCTCTGCGCGGTGTTGTCTTTGGGGCGGATCGACTGGTGGCTGGAAGCGCAGTGGATCGGCGTGGCGTCGGCGGCTTCGATCGTGTTGATCCTCACGGGCCTGGCCATCGAGCACAATCGCAGCAACCCGATGCTGATGACCCGCTGGCTCGGTAGCGGGGCGATGATTCGCCTGGCCCTGGCGGTGATCCTGATTCGCATGGTGACGTCGGAACAGTCCACCGGCGCGGTGGGGTTCATGCAGACGCTGAACATGAGCAGTCAACAGCTGCACAGCCTGTATGTGGTGATGTTGATCGGCAGTGTCGCCGGCCTGGTCACCAGCGCCCTGACCATCGACCCCAAGCACCTGATCATGCCGCTGAACATTTCCCTGGCGCTGATGGCGGTCGGTTCGGTGATGGACAGTTATTCGAACAACCTGACCCGCCCGGAAAACCTGTATTTCAGCCAGTTTCTGCTGGCTTTTGGTGGGACGTTTTTCCTCGGGCCGACCATGGTCTATGGCATGCGTAACGTGCTGTCCAGCCCGCGCAACCTGGTGAGTTTCTCGGTGTTGTTCGGTATCTGCCAGAACCTCGGCGGCTTGATCGGCGCGGCACTGCTGGGGACGTTCCAGATCGCGCGGGAGAAGTTTCATTCCAGTCACATCGTCGAGCAGCTGACGTTGCTCGACCCGCGTGTGGCGGCGCGGGTCCAGAGCGGCGGCAACGCGGTCGGCTCGATAATTGCCGACCCGAGCCTGCGCAACCTGCAGGGCATCCGTAGCCTGGCCGCCGCCGCCACCCGCGAGGCTAATGTCCTGGCCTATAACGATGTGTTCATGCTGATTGCCGTGATCGCGGTGCTGACCATGATCTGGATTTCCATTCGCGCCCTGTGGCTGATGAGCACTACCCAAGCCGTTGCCCCGGCGCCTGCCACTCCAACCAAACAATCCAGCGGTGCCACTTCTTCATGACCGAACCGACCACCACGACCACCAACACTATTGCCGCCACCCCCGAAGGCGTGACGCCGCCATCCTCGCCGGGCTCTGAACCGCGCTCGCTGGGGGTGCGGATCATCTCGTCCCTGGGCTTTGCGGCGATTGCTCTCGTCGGTGTACTGATCGTGTTGTACGCCTGGCAACTGCCACCGTTCAGCAGCGCGGTCGAGACCACGGAAAATGCCCTGGTGCGCGGGCAGGTGACGATCATCGGCCCGCAACTCAGCGGTTACGTGTACGAAGTGCCGGTGCAGGATTTCCAGTTCGTGAAGGCCGGCGATTTACTGGTGCGCCTTGACGACCGCATCTACAAGCAGCGTCTCGATCAGTCCCTGGCGCAACTGGCGGTGCAGAAAGCCGCGCTGGCCAACGTGGTGCAGCAACGCAACAGCGCCGAGGCGACCATCAAGTTGCGTCAGGCCGCCGTCGCCGACGCCCAGGCACAGTTGCGCAAAAGTGAAGCGGATTTGCGCCGCAACAAAGAGCTGGTCGGTGATGGCTCGGTGTCGAAACGCGAGCTGGACGTGACCCTGGCCGCCAACGCCCAGACCGTTGCCGCCGTGGCGCAAGCCCAGGCCAATCTGGACATTGCCCGCCAGGATCTGCAAACGGTGATCGTCAATCGCGGCTCGCTGGAAGCGGCGGTGGCCAGTGCTGAGGCGGCGGTGCAACTGGCGCGGATCGACCTGTCGAACACCCGCGTGGTGGCGCCGCGCGACGGTCAACTCGGACAGATTGGCGTGCGCCTCGGCGCCTACGTCAACTCCGGGGCGCAGCTGATGGCGTTGGTGCCGAACCAGTTGTGGGTGATCGCCAACATGAAGGAAACCCAGATGGACAACGTGCGGGTCGGCCAGCCGGTGAGCTTCACCGTCGATGCGCTGAACCACCAGAAATTCCACGGGCGGGTGCAACGGATTTCACCGGCCACAGGCTCCGAGTTCAGCTTGTTGCAGGCTGACAATGCCACTGGCAACTTCGTCAAGATTGCCCAGCGAGTGCCGGTGCGGATCAGCGTCGATGCCGATCAGGAACAGAGCGAACGGCTGCGGCCGGGGATGTCGGTGGTGGTGAGTATTGATACCGCTGCGCAAGGGGATCCCAATACCCCTGACTAACGCATACCTCTTGTGGGGGGTGACCTGTGGCGAGGGGGCTTGCCCCCGTTTGAGTGCGTACCACTCACAGGATTTTTGGTACATCAGAAACTTTGGGGCTGCTTCGCAACCCAACGACAGGTCGCTCCTACAGATGGGGTGTGTTTCAGTTGGCGATCATTGGGGGCAGGGTGCCCAGCAGTGAAACCGCCGCTACCGCGCCGATCCCCAGTATCCATTCCAGCATGACGCTGGTGCGCAACAGCCCCGGACGCTGCTGGCAATCCTTGACCCGCAGCCGATTGAACAGCGCCAACCCCAGCATCGCGATCACCAGCACAACCTTGATCAACAGAATCAGCGCAAACCCGGACAGCAACGGCGTCGGCCAGAACACGCCGGTCAGTACGCGCACGTTGATCAGGCCGGTCATCACCAACCCCGCCACCAACGCGTAACCGATCCCGCTGAAGCGTTGCAGTATCGCGCTCAAGGGATGATCGTCCGGTTGGCGCAGGATCATCACCAGCAACATCAACCCACCGAGCCAGGCGCCGACGCACGTCAGGTGAACAATCTGGTTGAGGATTAACAGTTGGCCTTGCAGGCCATCGAGCATGGCGCCATGACCGACCGGGGCCAGGGTCGCCAGCAGCAGGCTGGAAAGGCCGATGCGCCAGGCCATGTTGGAACGCCAGGGCGTCAACAACAATGCCACGAGCAACAGATTGAGCAGCAGATGCCAGCGCCATAACTGACCGAAAAAGGTATTGCTCAGCACCAGGTTCAGCATCGCCGGGTCGAATGCCGCCTCCGGGGAACTGGCCATGCTGGCGGTGATCAGCAGCAACCAGCCGACGCCGCTGAGCAACGCCACCACGCTGAGCCAGCGGGTCACTCGCGCCAGTGCCGGATCCAGCCATTTCGTTTCGCGGCCCAACAGCAAAGGCCTGAACACCCAGGCCCCGAACAACATCAGCACCACGGTGAAATGCAGGAAGCGGCACAGCACCAGCGCCTCGGTCATGAATTACTGACCCACCTTGAAGCGGTAGGCGCCTTCACTTTTATGGGTGTCGACCGACACGGCGTGCCATTCGACCTTGTAATCGCCAGCGGCCAACGGCGCTGCCGGGGTGACGACCAGGGTTTTGTTGTCGCTGCCTTCGGTGGCGAGGCTTTTTACCGGTACGTCGGCACCGTCCTTGCTGATTTTCACTTTGGTGAACGTTGCTTCAACCCCTTCGGAAAACACCAGGCGCAGTTCCGTTGGCGCGCTCACCGAGCTGTCGGCCGCCGGGGTCTGGCTTTTCAGATGGGCGTGGGCAAACACCGATGAGGCGGCGAGCAGCGAGCCGAGCAGGGCAGCGGTGGTCAGGGCGTTCTTGAGCAGCATCGTGAAGACCTCAGCGGCAGGTTCAAAGTGGCGGGCAGTTTACCTGCCGCAGGGCCGCTGTACGAAGTTTCGTTTTCCCCTGTCGCCGCGACGTAGAGCGGATGCTAGTCTTGAGCAACGCTGTTGTCAGGGAGCCCTMATGGGCAATCACAAGATCGAGATTCGTCGCAGTAACGTCGAAAAAATCCTGTTGGCGGCCGAAAAGGTCTTCGCCGAAAAAGGTTTCGGCAGCACCGCCATGGCCGACATCGCCGCTGAAGTGCAACTGCCGCGCTCCAACCTGCATTACTACTTCAGCACCAAGAGCGAGCTGTACAGCGCGGTGCTCCTGGGTTTGCTGGAGGTCTGGAAGCAAGACGCCCTGTGCTTCGAGATGTTCGACGACCCGCGCGTGGTGCTCAGTAGCTACATCCGCGCCAAGATGAACCATTCCCGCAGCCGGCCGTACGGTTCGAAAGTCTGGGCCAACGAAATCATCCACGGCGCGCCGACCCTCGGTGAGAAGCTGGACGCGAGCCTGTACGACTGGGCCAAGATGAAGGAAGCGAAAATTCGCCAGTGGGTGGAAGACAAACGCATCCTGCCGGTGGAGCCTTCCAGCCTGTTGTACATGATCTGGGCCTCGACCCAGCACTACGCCGACTTCGATCATCAGGTGAACATCCTCAATGATCATCAGCCGTTGTCGGACATGCAGTTCGAACGGGCGGTGCAGACGGTGACCAGTGTGATCTTGCGTGGGATCGGGTTGGAGCCTTGAGGTTGGTGGTGCGGCTGCCGACCTCTTCGCGGGCAAGCCTCGCTCCTACAGATTTAGCGTCGATCATTTGATGTGGCTCGACATTAAACTGTAGGAGCGAGGCTTGCCCGCGAAGGCGTCAGTTCAGGCAACGCTGCGTTCAGACCGTGACATGGTAGGGATTGCGGGGATCATGGTTCCAATCCAGAAACGGCTTGCC
Source organism: Pseudomonas sp. 05N433 (assembly GCF_056396925.1). Classification (NCBI taxonomy): domain Bacteria; kingdom Pseudomonadati; phylum Pseudomonadota; class Gammaproteobacteria; order Pseudomonadales; family Pseudomonadaceae; genus Pseudomonas; species Pseudomonas sp. 05N433. The sequence continues at coordinate 35,216 of NZ_JBFTML010000072.1, forward strand.
CGTATCCACCGGGACCATCTCGATGCAATCCTGCACCGGGCAGGTGATCTGGCACAGGTTGCAGCCCACGCACTCCTCATCGATCACTTGATATTTATGCGTGCCATCGGCCTGTTTGAGGCTGGCAATCGCCTGGTGCGAGGTGTCTTCGCAAGCGATGTGGCAGCGACCGCAACCGATGCACGCCTCCTGATCGATTTTCGCAATCACCTGATAGTTGATGTCCAGGTACTTCCAGTCCGTGGTATTGCTCACCGCACGCCCGGAAAAGTCCGACACGCTGGCGTAGCCCTGACTGTCCATCCAGCGTGACAAACCGTCCTTCATCTCCTCGACAATCCGGAAGCCATGCAGCATCGCCGCCGTGCACACCTGCACCGAACCGCTGCCCAGGGCAATGAATTCCGCCGCGTCGCGCCAACTGCCGATGCCGCCAATGCCGCTGATCGGCAAGCCCTGGGTCTGCGGGTCGCGGGCGATCTCGGCGACCATGTTCAACGCAATCGGCTTCACCGCCGAGCCGCAATAACCGCCGTGGGTGCTTTGGCTGCCGACGGCGGGATTGGCGACCATGCGCTCCAGATTGACGCTGGTGATCGAATTGATGGTGTTGATCAACGACACCGCATCGGCGCCACCACGGTGGGCGGCACGGGCGGCGACGCGGATGTCGGTGATGTTCGGCGTGAGCTTGACGATCACCGGCAACGAGCAATAGGTCTTGCACCAGCGAGTGACTTGTTCGACGTATTCCGGCACCTGGCCGACCGCCGCGCCCATGCCCCGTTCCGGCATGCCGTGGGGGCAACCGAAATTCAGCTCGATGCCATCGGCGCCGGTGGCTTCCACCAGCGGCAGGATGTTTTTCCACGACTCCTCGACGCAGGGCACCATCAGCGACACGATCAGTGCGCGGTCCGGCCAGTCCTTTTTGACCTGGGTGATTTCCCGCAGGTTGATCTCCAGCGAACGGTCGGTGATCAACTCGATGTTGTTGAAGCCCATCACTTCACGGTTAGCCCCGAAGTGCGCCGAGTAGCGTGACGACACGTTGACCGCCGCCGGGTCTTCCCCCAGGGTTTTCCAGACTACGCCACCCCAGCCGGCCTCGAACGCACGGACCACGTTGTAGGCTTTGTCGGTCGGCGGCGCGGAAGCGAGCCAGAACGGATTGGGGGCCTTGATGCCGGCGAAGACAATCGAGAGATCGGCCATTTACGCAGCCTCCACGTTGAGCATGAGTTGAGCGTTGATCGCCTCGGCGGCCAGCTTGCCGTGCTGCACGGCTTGCACGGTGAGGTCCTGATCGAGGCTGGTGCAGTCGCCACCGGCATACACGCCGGGAATGCTGGTGCGCAGCTGCTCGTCGACGAGGATTCGATCGCCCTGACGCTTGAGCTCACGGGCCAGCGGATCGGCGAGGGCGTCGGCGTCGAAGGCCTGGCCGATGGCTTTGAAGATCGCATCGGCGGCCAGTTCAAAGGTTTCGCCGGTGGTTTGCAGGCGACCTTCCACCAGGTGGGTACGGGCGAAGCGCATGCCGCGCACGTTGCCCTGATCGTCGAGCAGCACCTCTTCGGGTTGCGCCCAGGTCAACAGCCGCACCTGATTGGCCTTGGCGATGTCCTGTTCGTGAGCGGTAGCGCCCATGTCCGCGACACCACGGCGGTACACCAGGTTCACGTCCCGGGCACCGAGACGGGCCATTTGCACGGCCATGTCGATGGCGGTGTTGCCGGCACCGAGGACGATGCAGCGTTCGGCCAGCGGCAGTTGCGTCAGGTCATCGGCCTGGCGCAGTTCGCGGATGTAGTCGGTGGCGGGGAGCAGGCCGGKGGCATCCTCGTTGGGCAGGCCCAGTTGTTTGCTGGCGGCCAGGCCGAGGCCGAGGAACACCGCATCGAATTGCTGATGCAGTTCGCTGAGGGTCAGGTTGTCGCCGAGTTTCTGCCCGTGACGAATCTCGATCCCGCCAATCCCCATCAGGAACTCAAGCTCCTTCTGCGCGTAGTCATCCACCAGCTTGTACTTGGCGATCCCGTATTCGTTGAGGCCACCGGCCTTTTCCCTGGCCTCGAAAATCACTACGTCATGGCCGTGCATGGCGCTGCGGTGCGCGCAGGACAAACCGGCCGGGCCTGCCCCCACCACGGCAATGCGCTTGCCGGTTGCGGCGGCGCGCTGGAACGGGTATTCGCTGAAGTGTGCGTTGTCCACGGCATAGCGTTGCAACAGGCCGATCAGTACCGGCGCGCATTCCTGGGCGTTGTTGCGCACGCAGGCTTGCTCGCAGAGGATTTCCGTCGGACAGACCCGGGCACAACTGCCACCGAGGATGTTGGCCGAGAGGATTTTCTGCGCCGCACCCTGCACGTTTTCCTGATGGATATTGCGGATGAACGATGGAATGTCGATGTCGCTTGGGCACGCGTTCACGCACGGCGCGTCGTAGCAATACAGGCAGCGCGAGGCTTCCAGATGCGCCTGACGCTCGTTGAGCGGCGGCGCCAGGTCGGTGAAATGGCCGGCGAGGGCGGCCGCGTCCTCATGGGGATGCGGGAGGTGGTTCAAAGTCTTGATCACGGTGTTGGCCTCACGGTTAATTGAGGTACTGCCTCTGGTGGGCATTGGTTTTTTCGCATCATCCTGTGGCGAGGGAGCTTGCTCCCGCTGGGTGGCGAAGCCGCCCCACATCCTGCCAAATCGGTTGTCCTGCCCCCCCCGAGTCGACTGGCTTTGGGCCTGCTGCGCAGTCCAGCGGGAGCAAGCTCCCTCGCCACAGAGGGCAGATCAGCGTTTCACTGCGGTCGGCTTGTGCAACTCGGCCCGCTTGCTCAGCAAATCAAACACCGCCGGATACGCCGGCCGTTCGATATACCGGCCCGCGCCACGCTCGGCGCGCAAATCACCATCGGCCCACACCACACGGCCCTGGCTGACGGTGTGACTCGGTACGCCACGCACGGTCTTGCCTTCGAAGATGTTGAAGTCGACCTGCTGGTGGTGAGTCTTGGCTGAAATCGTCCGCGTGCCTTCCGGGTCCCACAGCACCAGATCGGCATCGGCACCGACACGGATCGCACCTTTGCGCGGGTAGAGGTTGAAGATCTTCGCGGTGTTGGTGGAGGTAAGGGCAACGAAGTGCTGCATCGACAAACGCCCGGTGTTCACCCCTTCATCCCAAAGCACTGCCATGCGGTCTTCGATACCGGCGGTGCCGTTGGGGATCTTGCTGAAGTCGTCACGGCCGGCGGCTTTTTGCTCGGCGCAGAAGCAGCAGTGGTCGGTGGCGGTGGTGTGCAGGTTGCCCGCTTGCAGGCCGTGCCAAAGGGCTTCTTGATGACCGCGCGGGCGGAAGGGTGGGCTCATCACGTAACCGGCGGCGGTCTGCCAGTCCGGGTGTTGGTAAACGCTGTCGTCCAGCAGCAGATGCCCGGCCAGCACTTCGCCGTACACCGGTTGGCCCTTGGCGCGGGCGTAGGTGATTTCGTCGAGGGCTTCCTTGGTCGAGACGTGGACCAGGTACAGCGGCGTGCCCAACGTTTCGGCAATGCGGATCGCCCGGCTCGCGGCTTCACCTTCCACCTGCGAAGGTCGTGATAGCGGATGCGCTTCCGGCCCGGTGATGCCCTGGGCCATCAACTTGCGTTGCAGGTGATAGACCAGCTCGCCGTTTTCCGCGTGCACGGTCGGCACCGCGCCCAATTCCAGGCAGCGCTCGAAACTCGCCACCAGCGTATCGTCGGCGGCCATGATCGCGTTCTTGTAGGCCATGAAATGCTTGAAGCTGTTGACCCCGTGCTGGCTGACCAGCTCGGCCATTTCCTCGCGGACTTGCTCGCTCCACCAGGTGATGGCGACGTGAAAGCCGTAGTCAGACGCCGACTTCTCGGCCCAGCCACGCCATTGATGAAAGGCCTCCATCAATGATTGCTGTGGGTTGGGTATCACGAAGTCGATGATCGACGTGGTGCCACCGGCCAATCCCGCCGCGGTGCCGCTGAAAAAATCTTCGCTGGCCACCGTGCCCATGAAGGGCAGTTGCATGTGCGTGTGCGGATCGATGCCGCCGGGCATCAGGTATTGGCCGCTGCCGTCGAGCACTTGAGCATCGGCGGGAACATCGAGGTTTTCACCGATGGCTTTGATCACGCCGTCGGCGCAATAGACGTCGGCGCGATAACTTTCATCATGGGTAATAACGGTGGCGCCACGGATCAACAGAGACATTCCGAGTTCCTCGCAGGCATGACCGACTATTGCCGGTTCTAGATGTTTTATATGAAGCAGACGCCAATCGGTGTATTCCTGTCAGCGCTGTCAAGAATAGACGCTAGCTGCAGTTTGTGGATTGAGCAAGAATATTTTTTATAAGCTTATTATTGTTTTAACTGTTTGATAAATAACGATAAAAAATTAAAATCACCAAAATGGTGAGACCGCTCACCATTTTGACGCACTTGACAGGTTGGAAATATGGTCAAGATTTTCTATGTGAAATCAGCCGGTTGAGGATGGTCTATGGTTGATGCGCAACCTTTCAAAAAAAGATCGACGCACCAGATTGAGTCCTGACTGTTCGGACAACTTGCCTGGCATTCGGCCTGAGTGACAGGGCAACTGACCGGGGACTCGCTAGTTGGATAAATAAAGCTGATTAACATCAGTTGGTTAGCAAAGTTTTATGGCACTGCCCGAGGCGCAAGCGGGGCACCCGGCACGTTTATTGATGCCGCCGCTGACACCGTGGCCGGTCCGTAAAAGTTGTCAGTTTCTCCGGCCATCGTCCGGCTCGCGCGCATTGCGCCAGCCTCTGATGAGCAAAAATAATCAAAAGAACAGTGGAGCGGCCATGCAACAGATCAGATCGCAAGTGACCGAGCGCGACGGCTTGTTTGAGCTCGAAGCCGGCAGCGATGTCCTCGACAGTCCCCGATACAACCACGACATGGCTCCGACCAAGGTGCGCGAACGAACCTGGAACAAATGGCACATCACCGCGCTGTGGGTCGGCATGGCGATCTGCGTGCCGACTTACACCCTCGGCGGCGTACTCACGGCCTACTTCGGCCTGACCGTGGGCGAAGCGCTGCTGGCGATTCTGTTCGCCAATATCATCGTGCTGATCCCGCTGACCCTGAACGCCTTCCCCGGCACCAAGTACGGCATTCCGTTTCCGGTATTGCTGCGCTCGTCCTTCGGCATTCTCGGTTCCAACATCCCGTGCCTGATCCGCGCCCTGGTGGCGTGTGGCTGGTTCGGCATCCAGACCATGTTCGGTGGGCTGGCGATTCACCTGTTTCTCGGCTCGGTGTTCGATGGCTGGAAGGCCCTCGGCGGTACCGGCGAGGTGATCGGCTTCATGCTGTTCTGGGCCTTGAACCTGTGGGTGGTGATTCGCGGCGCGGACTCGATCAAGTGGCTGGAAACCCTCTCGGCGCCGTTGTTGGTACTGGTGGGCGTGGGCCTGCTGGTGTGGGCTATGCCGAATGTATCGATGACCGAGTTGCTGGCGATCCCGGCCAAGCGTCCGGAAGGGGCCGGCGTGGCCAGTTATTTTGCCGCCGGGCTGACCGCCATGGTCGGCTTCTGGGCCACTTTGTCGCTGAATATTCCAGACTTCAGCCGCTACGCGAAAAGCCAGAAGGACCAGATCGTCGGGCAGATTATCGGTTTACCCCTGACCATGTTCCTGTTCGCCTCCCTCGGCGTGGTGATGACGGCCGCGTCGGTCAAACTGGTGGGTGTCACCGTCTCTGATCCGGTCACCTTGATCGGCCATATCCAGAGCCCGGTCTGGGTCGCACTGGCCATGGCGCTGATCATCATCGCCACCTTGTCCACCAACACTGCGGCCAACATCGTGTCGCCAACCAACGATTTCCAGAACGTCGCGCCCAAGTACATCAACCGCACCACGGCGGTGATGCTCACGGGGTTGGTCGGGTTGGCGCTGATGGCCCATGAACTGCTGAAAAAGCTCGGGCTGATTGTCTCGGATCTGAGCCTGGAGACGGTGTATTCCAACTGGTTGCTCGGCTATTCGAGCCTGCTGGGGCCGATCGCCGGGATCATGGTGGTGGACTATTTCCTGATCAAGAAACAGCAACTGGATCTGGCCGGCCTCTATCGTGATGACGTGTACCCGGCGTGGAACGGGTTTGGCTTCATCGCGTTCGGCGTGCCGGTGGTGTTGACGCTGCTGTCGCTGGGCAGCGATGCCTTCAGCTGGTTCTACAGCTACGGCTGGTTCACCGGCTCGGCCTTGGGAGGGCTGATTTATTACGGGTTGAGTTCGATGCGGCCGAGTCCGACTGTCGTGAAATCTCCGGTGTGATGAGTGATCGTTCCTACGCTCTGCGTGGGAACGCAGCCAGGGACGCTCCGCGTTCCAGGAGCGGACGCAGAGCGTCCAGGGGTGAATTCCCATGCGGGGCGTGGGAACTAGCGAAGAAACCGATAACAACTGCCTGAGGAGATCACCATGAACGCTGCTGTAGACGTTCTGCAATCCACCCATCAGCACATCAATCGCGACCGTCTGTGGCAGTCGCTCATGGACCTGGCCAAGCTCGGCGCGACGGTCAAGGGCGGTGTCTGCCGGCTGGCCCTGACCGACCTCGACCGCCAGGCGCGCGATATCTTCGTCAAGTGGTGCGAGGAGGCCGGTTGCACGGTCAGCATCKACGCCGTCGGCAACATCTTCGCCCGTCGTCCGGGACGCAATCCGAATCTGCCACCGGTAATGACCGGCAGCCACATCGACACTCAGCCCACCGGCGGCAAGTTCGACGGTTGCTTCGGCGTGCTGGCCGGGGTCGAAGTCTTACGTACCCTCAACGACCTCGGCGTGGAAACCGAAGCGCCGCTGGAAGTGGTGGTCTGGACCAACGAGGAAGGCTCACGCTTCGCCCCGTGCATGATGGGCTCCGGCGTGTTCGCGGAAAAATTCACCCTCGAGGAAACCCTGGCCAAGGTCGATGCCGAGGGCGTGACTGTCGGCGAAGCCTTGAACGCCATCGGTTACGCCGGGCCGCGCCAGGTCAGCGGTCATGCTGTGGGTGCGTACTTCGAGGCGCACATCGAGCAAGGCCCGATTCTTGAGGACGAACACAAAACCATCGGCGTGGTGATGGGGGCCCTCGGGCAGAAATGGTTCGACCTGAAACTGCGCGGCGTCGAAGCCCACGCCGGCCCGACGCCAATGCACCTGCGCAAGGACGCGCTGGTCGGCGCCGCGGTGATCGTCGGCGCGGTCAATCGCGCCGCGCTCGGTCATCAACCCCATGCCTGCGGCACCGTCGGCTGCCTGCAAGCCTATCCCGGCTCGCGCAACGTGATTCCCGGCGAAGTGCGCATGACCCTGGACTTCCGTCATCTGGAACCGGCGCGACTCGACTCAATGATCGCCGAAGTCCGCCAGGTCATCGAAACCACCTGCGAGCAACACGGCCTGAGCTTCGAATTGACACCCACCGCGGACTTCCCGCCGCTGTACTTCGACAAGGGCTGCGTCGAAGCGGTACGCGGTGCGGCTCAAGGGCTCGGTCTGTCGCACATGGACATCGTCAGTGGAGCAGGGCACGACGCAATCTTCCTCGCCGAACTCGGCCCGGCCGGGATGATTTTCGTGCCTTGTGAAGGCGGCATCAGCCACAACGAAATCGAAAACGCCGCGCCGGATGATCTGGCCGCCGGGTGCGCCGTGTTGTTGCGGGCGATGCTGGCGGCGTCGCAGGCGATTGCCAGTGGTAAGCAGGCGGCTTGACCACTGGCTTGGCGGGGATGCTCAACGGCGGGTTTGCAGCGCTTTGAACATCAGCATCCCCGCCAGCATGGCGATGGCGAACACCCAGGCCTGCCAGTGCCCCGTCGGCAACAACACCAGTGCCGGGCCGGGGCAGATGCCGGCAATACCCCAACCGATGCCGAAGAGCAGGCTGCCACCGATCAGGCGTCGGTCCAGCTCACGGCTGACCGGCAATTGCATAGGCGCACCCAGCAAGGATGTCGGTTGTTTCATGGCCCAGTGAAACGGCCCCCAAGCCACGGCAATGGCGCCGATCATGACCAGCGCCAGTGACGGATCCCACAGGCCGGCAATGTCCAGAAAACCCAGCACTTTGGCCGGGTTCGCCATGCCGGCCAGCAACAGGCCGACGCCGAACAGCAGGCCGGCGAGGAAAGCGGTCAGTTTGCGCATGTTCAATACCCCAGCAGATGACGCAGGACGAACACCGTCACGAAACCTGTGAACATGAAACTCAATGTCGCGGCAATGGAGCGTGGTGACAGGCGCGAGATACCGCACACGCCGTGGCCACTGGTGCAGCCGGAGCCATAACGAGTGCCGATGCCGACGCACAATCCGGCGATGATCAGCCCCACCGTACCGGTTTTGAATTCGATGGCCGGCCACACATGAAACAGCGCCCACACCAACGGTGCCGCCAACAGTCCGAGCAGGAACAGGGCTTTTTCACCTCGTCCTGAATCATTACGCTCAAGCAGGCTGCCCAACAGCCCGCTGATCCCGGCAACTCGCCCGTTGGCCACCACCATTACGCTCGCGGCGAGGCCAATCAGCGCTCCTCCCGTGAGGGCAGACCAGGGGGTGAAGTGAAGAGAATCAAACACCATGGCAACTCTCCGTATAGACAAAAAGCGGCACTAAACCACTCTTTCCCTATTGAGCATAGGGCTACTTTGGGAGGGCCACGGGTGCCGGGCTTTTTGCACTATCACAAACGTCTGCGGTCGTAATCTTCACTGGGCAGCGCGCAAAAGTGCCGCCGCAATTGTGGAGTTCCAATGAGCCAGGACGTCCTGAGCACTGAAACCAATCGCCGCCAGTTGCAGCAGATCATCGCCGGCCTGTCCGATGGGGTGATTCTGCTGGAGCTCGACCAGACCATTCTCTGGGCCAATGACGCCGCGCTGGCCATGCACGGTGTCAGCGAGATTGGCGAGTTGGGGGCCAATGCCGGGGAGTACGCCAAGCGTTTTGCCTTGCGTTATCGCAACAATCATCCGGTAGCGATCGAGAACTATCCGATCAGCCGCGTGGCCCATGGCGAGACGTTCAGCGATGTGATGGTGGAGGTGACGCAGCTGGAAAATGAAGAGCGCACCTGGGTTCACAGCGTGCGCAGCATGGTGCTGGCGGACCGTGCCGGTGAGCCGGAATCGTTGGTGCTGATCATGAACGATGTCACCGACTGGGCCAGCGCCGAGCAGCGTTTCGAAAGGACCTTCAACGCCAACCCGGCCCCGGCAGTGATCTGCCGCCTCAGCGATTTGCGCTACATCAAGGTCAACCAGGGCTTCGTGGACATGACCGGCTATGCCCGTGATCAGGTGATCGGCGCTTCGGCTTATGAGCTGGATGTGCTGGAGCGCGCCGAGAACAAGGACCTGGCCAAGCAGCGTCTGCGTGACGGCGCCACCATTCCGCAGATGCAGGCCGAGCTGCAATTGGCCGACGGTGGCAGCAAGCAGGTGATCGTTGCTGGGCAACCGCTTGAGCTCAACGACGAAGCTTGCATGCTGTTTTCCTTCGTCGACATGGAGCTTCGGCACAAGGCCGAAATCGCCCTGCGCCAGAGCGAGGAACGGTTCGCCAAAGCGTTTCGTCTGACGCCGGTGCCGATCCTGGTGTGCCGCGCCGCCGACCAAGTGGTGATGGACGTCAACGAAGCCTTCCTCGAGTCCCTCGCATTTCCCAATGATGAAGTGCTCGGCAAGACCGTGGCGCAACTCGGCTTCATCGATGACGCGGGCGCTCGCACGCGACTGTTTGCGACCCTGGAGAAAAGCGGGCGCGTGGATCGTGTCGATGTCAGGGTGCGCCGGAAGGATGCCGGGCTGATTGATTGTGCGGTCTCGGCGGACACCGTGAACATTCAGGATGGCTCTTGTTACCTGCTGGTGTTGATGGACATCACCGAGCGCAAGCGCACCGAGTTGGAGTTGGTGTCGGCGATCGAAGAGGTGATGAAAGATGCGTCTTGGTTCAGCCGTACGCTGATCGAAAAACTCGCCAACGTGAAAAACGTCAATTCGCCGCAGTTGCCCAGTGTGTCGTTCACCGACCTGACCACCCGGGAGCGCGATGTGCTCGGCCTGATTTGTGAAGGCCTGGCCGACAAGGAGATCGCCGCGCGCCTGAAACTCGCGCCCAATACAGTGCGCAATCATGTGTCGACGGTGTACTCCAAGCTCGATGTGCATAGCCGTAGCGAGGCGATTGTCTGGGCTCGCGAACGAGGTCTGTTCTCCGGCGTGAAGCGGACCAAGGGGCAACGTTAAGGTGCAAATGCACTAGTGCGGGTGGTGCAATTTCATGTATTGATCAGATGGGGCTTTTTCTAGGCTGTCGGGGTGCGAGACGTGGCTTGGGCCCGGTATCGCGTCCTCTTCGATGCAGCTGAAGGAACAACCTCATGGGTGCGAAAAGAACAGGCGGGCAGTCGACGTTACGCTGTCGCCAAGGTGAGTCGGGATGAGTTACCTGGTGCAATTGCGTATGCGGTTGGAGCGGAGCTTTTTGCCGTTGGCCTGTGAGTGTGCGCTTGCCGGGGATAATTCGTTGACGGTGAAGCTTTACCATCCGGCGACAGGGCAGGTGGATCTGGTGGTCAGCGGGTTGAACGTGGCGACGCTCCGGACGCCGGAGGCAGTGGCGGCGTTGATTGAAGAGCTGCGCTATGAGCTTGAAAGCAGTGGCTTGAATCGATCCTCCGCTCTTTAGGCGTCATATCCCGCAGGCCTGCGGTAATGGAATGGTCGCTGTCTTTCTGGCATTGGCGGGTAGCTAAGCTATAAGGAATGCGAGGGTATTTCTTTTCTGTGACAGGGCCGCGGGTTCGCGGGATGGTTTTCGAGTCGCGGAAAATGTCGATTACTTACCGCGGGTCAGCCTATGAACAATTTTTGGAAATGTGCTTTTTCACCACTGTCGCTCGCACTCTGCATGGCGATTCTGGGTGGTTGCGCCAGTCCGCCGCCTCCACCCCCGGCCGTACCGCCACCGACACCGGTTCGTACCTGTTCGACCACCGAAAGTACCGATGTACAGGGTGATATGAGGGCTGAAGGGCAGGTGACCCGAACCACGACCCTGACCCGTTGCGTCACTCAGTAAACCGGGTCCGGTGTACCGCCAGTAGCACGTGCAACTGGCGGTGTATGACCTGTGCGTCGGTTCAGACTTCCTCGATCCTGACCCACCGCGACTCCCGTGCCGCCAGACGAATCGCCGTCGCCAGGCGTTCGACTTCCCACGCCTGCTCGAAATCGGTCCCGTCCTGGCCGAGACCGGCCAGCGCCATCACCAACTCATGCACTTCAAGGGTCTTGAGTTCGTTGTAACCCAACTGGTGCCCCGGCGCCGGGCTGAAGGCGGCGTAACCCGGCAAATCCGGCCCCGCCAGCAGCCGTTGGAAACCGTTTTGCCCGGCACGATACAGCCGCAGTTCATTCAAGCGTTCCTGATCGAACGCCAGGGTGCCTTGGGTGCCGCAGATTTCAAAACACAGGTGATTCTTGTAACCGTGTTTGAGCCAGCTGCTGCTGAAAGTCCCTCGCGCGCCATTGGCGAACCGCAGCAACGCGTGGACCTGATCGTCGACCGCGACCTCGCGTCGTTCCTGGCCACCCGCCGTCACGGGGCGTTGCGCATGTACGGTCTGGGTATCCGCGCACACCGCCTCGACATCGCCCAGCAGATGACGGGCCATGGCCAGTAAATGACTGCCCAGGTCCGCCAGGGCGCCGCCGGCGTAATTGGCGTCGCAGCGCCAGGACCAGGGTGAAACGGGATCGGCCATGAAGTCTTCGCTGAACTCGCCCTGGAAACTGATGATCTGCCCCAGCGCGCCGTTTTGAATCAAATCCCGAGCCAGGCCGATGATCGGGTTGTGCTGATAGTTGTAACCCACCCGCGTCACCACGCCTGCGGCTTTGGCTGCAAGGCGCATGGTACTGGCCTGCTCGAGGCTCACCGCCAGCGGCTTTTCGCAGTACACCGGTTTACCGGCGGCGATGGCAGCCATGGCCATGGGGTAGTGCAGATGATTGGGGGTGGTGATGGCGATCAGGTTGACCTTGGGGTCATCGATCAACTGTTGCCAGTCGTTGTGAGCAGCATCGAAGCCCCAGGCATCGGCGCAGTGGCGGGCGCGCTGCGGGTCGGCGTCGGCAAGGGCGGCGAGGTTGAGCTTCAGCGGCAATTCAAAAACAGCGCTGACATTGCGAAAGGCCAGGGCGTGGGCGCGGCCCATGAAACCTGTGCCGATGAGTCCGATACCGAGTTCGCGCATAGCCGGGGTCCTTTGGATTTTTATTTTCAGGAGGGCTATTTATGGAATAAAAATTCGTAACATGCAATAAAGTGGAATAAATATTCTTTTTCTTGGTGAGGTCAGGAAGCGCTGAGAATGGCTACACCGCCTTGCGTCATTGCCTACAACAACGCCGGAATCTGCTGGCTTGTGCGTCGGCTAATTCGAAGGATCTCGAAAAAACGGCCTATGTTTTTGTTGATGGTGATCGTCACGAAGCAATGGTTGTACGTGATTCTGCAGGATTCCAGCACGGCGGCATTGTTTGGCTAACGAATGGTAAATTTGCAAGCCGCGTCACCGACTATCTGTGTTGAAATCCAGCACCCACATGGCCGCGTCAAAGTGAACTGGCCAACTGAAAATGCTGCTGTCTGCGCAACCTTTCTCCGAGACCTGCTGAGATGATTCGCATCGACTCCATCTGGCTCGCCACGGAGCCGATGGATATGCGCGCGGGTACCGGGCCATAGTTGGCAACCTATCTCGTTACGCAAGGCTTTATGCAAGGAGGCATAATAATGACATCCATAAATTTCCATTTCATCGACGCGCGCGGCGCGCTTATCGATCACCGTGATTGGCTTCACACCCGCCTGTTAGAAACCTACGCAAAAGCAACTGCGTTGATGCCGTTGCGCCCACTTGATGTGATAGTGAAAGCTGGCACTCATGTCATTCCAGAAAAGGGGCATCTAGGATATGCGTCGGAACCAGGTCTTATTTTTTTGACCGTAGATCCTGCAAGTGACATTTTCAGAGCAAACCAAGACGCGTCGCTCGAACGAATGTTTGCACATGAACTTCACCATGCCGCCCGATGGGATGGGCCAGGTTATGGATCATCATTAGGTGAAGCGCTTGTTTCGGAGGGGCTGGCGGGCGCTTTTGCACAGGAAATCTGTGGTGGTTTACCTGAACCATGGGAGCGCCTCGATGTGTCTGACATTCGACGCCATATCGGAATGGCGGAAAGCTACTGGAGTCGCAAGGATTATGGTCACGACGCGTGGTTCTTTGGTGCATCTGACCTTCCAAGATGGTTAGGCTATTCCCTTGGATTTCAGCTCGTAAAACGATTCCTGTTGGAGCATGAGGGCAGTACATCTTCTAGTCTAGTGGAGATAGAGGCACAAGCGTTTCGTGGAGTGCTCGCAGTTATCTAAAACGTTCGGGCTTAGGTCATCAAGATGGCCCCGCCAGTCATTGCTTGCCAAGGCAATGACACTACGCAAGACGGGATTGCCGGGCGCGTACGCCGTAATCGACCCTATGCGTGGAGAGCTGGCTGATAGCGTATGCCCGGACTTCAGCGCGATGAGTTTTTCGCACCAGACTCAGCAGTTTCACGCCCGGATTTCGTCGGTGGGGAGTAACCGTCCGGCCAAGTCACCTACCGAACTTGAGCATTAAGGGCGATGGTGTCCGCGTATTTTAGGTGGACACCATTTCTAGCCTTTTAAGCGGGTCTTTCCATGCAGCCACAACGCCGATCCTATTCCAAATCATTCAAGGCCCAGGTAGTCCAAGAGTGCGCTCAGCCCGGCGCCTCGATTGCCCACGTCGCGCAACACCACAGCCTTAACGCGAACCTCGTCCATAAATGGATTCGGGTACAAACGAACGAAGTCACGGAGCTGCAACCTGCTTTCATTCCGCTACCTTTGCAGTTCGCCGGAGGGCATTCCCAGGCTGCGTCATCGAGCATCTGCGTTGAAATCCAGCACGCGCGTGGCACCGTCAAAGTGAACTGGCCGACCGAAAGCGCAGCCGACTGTGCCTCCTTTCTGCGAGACCTGTTGCGGTGATTCGAATCGATGCGATCTGGCTCGCCACCGAACCGATGGACATGCGAGCCGGCACCGAAACGGCGTTAGCCCGGGTCATTGCCGTGTTCGGTGCGGCAAAGCCGCACTGCGCTTATCTGTTCGCCAATCGCCGCGCCAATCGGATGAAAGTTCTGGTGCATGACGGCGTGGGTATCTGGCTGGCGGCGCGACGATTGAATCAAGGCAGGTTTCACTGGCCCGGCATTCGGCACGGATCGGAGGTCGAACTCGATAACGAGCAACTTCAGGCTTTGGTACTGGGCTTGCCATGGCAACGGGTCGGTGCTGGCGGCTTGATCACAGTGTTATAACGCCTGCCATTAGCCCATCGGTTTATCGCTGCTGACTTCCGGCTCTGGCACAATCAGCGGCATGACTTCCTCGCCCAATCTCGATCAAATGACACCGGAACAGCTACGTGCCTTGGCTGAACAGGCCTTGCAGTTGCTGTCTCAGGTTGACTCGATGGGCCAGAAAATCCACCGTCTTGAAACGGTCAACGAGCAACTAGCTCTTGAGATCGCCATCCTCAAGCGACACAAGTTCGCCAAGCGCAGCGAACAGCTAAGCCCTGACCAAGGTAGCTTGCTCGACGATCTGCTCGACACTGATATCGCGGCCATCGAGGCCGAGCTGAAGGCGGTCAATCCGCCACCTGCACCGGGTGAGCTACGTCAGACCCCCAAGCGTGCGCCGCTGCCGCCGCAGTTCCCACGTACAGTGATCCGTCACGAGCCAGAAAACACTCAGTGCGTCTGCGGCTGCCAACTTCAGCGCATTGGCGAAGACGTCAGCGAGAAGCTCGATTACACCCCGGGCGTGTTCACCGTTGAGCAGCATGTGCGTGGAAAATGGACGTGCCGCAAGTGCGAAACACTGATCCAGGCGCCTGTACCGGCCCAAGTCATCGACAAGGGGATCCCGACCGCAGGCCTGCTGGCCCATGTGATGGTGGCGAAGTTCGCCGACCATTTGCCGCTGTACCGGCAGGAGAATATTTTTGGTCGGGCCGGGCTGGCGATTGCCCGCTCGACACTGGCGCAATGGGTCGGACAGACCGGTGTGCAACTTCAGCCTCTGGTCGATGCGCTACGTGAACAAGTGTTGGCCCAGGGCGTGATCCACGCCGATGAGACTCCGGTTCAGATGCTTGCGCCAAGCGAGAAGAAAACTCATCGCGCTTACGTCTGGGCCTACTGCACCACGCCGTTTTCGGCGCTCAAAGCTGTGGTTTATGACTTCAGTCCCAGTCGCGCAGGCGAGCATGCGCGCAACTTCCTTGGGCGGTGGAACGGCAAGCTTGTATGCGACGATTTCGCTGGCTACAAAGCCGGTTTCGAGAAAGGCATTACAGAAATTGGCTGCATGGCCCACGCCCGTCGCAAGTTTTTCGATCTGCACGTGGCGAACAAAAGCCAGCTGGCTGAACAAGCGCTGTACTCGATTGGCGGCTTGTACGAAGTTGAACGCCAAGCTCGGGACATGTGCGATGAGGATCGTTGGCGAATACGCCAGGAAAAGGCGGTACCGATCATCAAAACACTGCATGACTGGATGTTGGCCCAGCGCGACCTGGTGCCCAACGGATCAGCCACGGCCAAAGCCCTGGATTACAGCCTGAAACGCTGGGTGGCGCTCACGCGCTACCTAGACGACGGGGCTGTGCCCATTGACAACAACCAAGTCGAAAACCAGATCAGGCCGTGGGCACTTGGGCGCTCCAACTGGTTGTTTGCTGGGTCGCTGCGCAGCGGCAAACGAGCGGCGGCGATCATGAGTTTGATTCAGTCAGCGCGTATGAACGGGCATGATCCGTATATGTATTTGAAGGATGTGCTAACTCGTCTGCCGACGCAGCGGGCGAGTGGGGTTACTGAGTTGCTCCCGCACAAGTGGGTGTCCGTTTAACTACGCAAGGCGTGCTTGCCGTAGCTTGAATTTTCTCGACCGTTGGATGGAGTTAAAGCGACAGAGCCATCCAAGCTCGCTTTCGCTCTTGTCGGAAAGGGCAAAAAACTTATCCCGAAAGATTAACTAAATGCATAGTTCCCGAGCCCAAAGCTTAAGGTACTTTCGGACTCGGGATAGACGATATCCAGTCGGTCAGCCAAGAGGGTACTCAGCACCTATCACTTCGGGATCAAACGGCTTGCGAGAGAATATTTTCCTGACCATTGGTGCGAAGTGCTCCAGATCTGGGGTAGGGAACGCTGGGTCAAAAGAGGCCTGATCCCAACGCTCGCAAAAATCTGCGCATAGCTGGAAGCATGGATGGTCTCTGTAGCGATCTCTCTCGTTACGGTCCCCGCCAAAGTAATGGGCATAGTAGAAGTTCTGGAACAGTCCATGATGATGCAGCACCCAGGCAACCTCGCCACGTACATAAGGTCGTATAATCGATGCCGCGTACTGAGAGTGGTTATACGGCGCGAGATCGTCACCGATGTCATGGATCAAGGCGCCTACGATCATCTCCTCATCTGCACCGTCTGCCTCAGCGCGAGCAGCCGTTTGTAAGGAATGCTCAAGACGGTTGATTTTGTAACCGCTTAGCGTAGTGGCCAACCCTTGCAGTGCATTCAGAATTCGATCAGCCAACCCTTTGTTGAACTCACTCTCCAGATGCTCAAGGAAATGGTATTCCTCGGACGTTCCATCTTTCATGCGGATGAACTCGACCTGCTCCATATCACGCGGCCTCTTCGGTTTGTTTGGATCCTTTGATAATTTCGCTCAAACGCTCACGCGGCCCGTCTAAGTCTATGTAGCATCCTTGCAGATGCCTTGCCCCTTCGGAAGGGTTGAAGCTTGTGCGGCCATGAAGGACTCGGCTGTTGTCGAAAAACATCAGCTCTCCGGCGGCTAACCGGAACCTCACCTCATAGTCTGGATGATTGAACAATTCGGCCAAACGCTTACGTGCTTTATGGAATGCCCGTACTTCGTCGGCCCTCAGCAGCGGTAAGCTGTCCAGACGTGGACTGTAGTGCACGCCAAGGGTCTGCCCAGTTTCATCGGTCTTGATCATCGGACGCCGGGTGGTCAGCTCTACACCTTTATCTACGAACCGAAAGCGAACCGGAGTGTTTTTGAGGAGCATGTAGCCTGCAAGGTCTTCTTGCATAAGCGCATCCACCACCTTAACGCTATCCACCATCGTCGAGAGCCCACCGGAGGTTTCGTTGACCAAGCAGTGCAAGAGCTGAATGCCCGGCACTGGGTCTCGGTAGGGATTATCGGTATGTGGGCCCAAGGCCACGGTGCTATAAGCTAAGTCGTTCGCCTTCGGTTTTGAACGAACTTCGAAATAAGTGCCAAAATTGGTTTCCTTGATGTACCCAAATTTTCGACCTACTTCGAGTACCTGCTCAGGAGTATTTGGGACGTTCGCAAGGACGATGTAGCCATATTGCAGGTAGGCCATAAGCGCTGCTTCGAATGCTTTGCTATCGCCCAGCGCTCGCCAGTCATGACGAATCAACCGCTGATCTAAACTGCTATCCCAAGCAATGGGCGCTGGGCTGTGATCGGCGTCAACAATTTCAGCCAGCAGATAGTCTGTTGTGTAGTGGGCACTATGACCGTCGCTGAAAGCAATTCGAACCCGCCCTTGTGAAAGGGGCTCAACCTCTGTCAATTGAACGTCTGGATCGATGAGGTGGGAATCGAACAGGCGCTGCTGCGTATTAGCGTCTGTCGACTCTGGATCCTGGGTTTTTTCACGGAGCCATAACGCAGGAATCTCGTACTCATCCTTGCCGGTGGAAAATTTGAGCGCGGGAGGAGTCTGTTGAATTTTCAATTCGGTGACTTGCATTTTTTGCAGATCCTGAGAGTGGAGGTGAACCCATTCTTTAGAGAAGTGTGCGTAATGAAAACGCGGGAAATCAGCATCTCTGCCATGCATTTTTCTAATGGTTAACGTCAGATGCCAAAGTAGGCGCGGGAAGCGCTCATGGCATCTTTCCCATCAAACGTCGTAACGCCGCCGAGCCATTTTTCCAGCCATGCGGGATTCCTCTTGATCCATTCTTTCGCGAGCATGACGGGGTCTTTTTTGTCTAGGACACCTACCATGATTTCGCTTTCCATATCGGTGTCGAAGCGCATATTGCTGATCAGTTTCGCAGCATTGGGGCAACGCGCGGCGTAATCGGGCGCCGTAACGGTGTACACAGTGGCTGCACCATAATCGGGGCCAAATACCTCGTCTCCACCTGAAAGGTAGGTCATTTTGAATTCTAGGTTCATCGGATGAGGCGCCCAGCCCAAGAACACGATTGGCCTTTTGCGTGCTATGGCGCGCGAGACCTCCAACCGCATTGCGGCTTCGCTGGACTCGACCAAGGTGAAGTTACCCAAACCATAAAGATTCTTTTCGATCATCTTCTTCAGGGATGAATTACCACCGCTTCCAGGCTCAATGCCATAGATTTTCCCACCCAACTGATCTTTAAATTTTGCAAGATCTTGGAAAGAATGCAGGCCCTGATCCGCTAGATAAGTGGGCACCGCCAATGTGTACTTGGCGCCAGTCATGTTCGGGGGCTGTTGCTTGAGCAGCTTGCCTTCTTTGACCAATGGCATGACGGTGGGATCGAGAGAAGGCGACCAATAATCGAGAAACGCGTCCAGTTTGTCCGCTTGGATCGACCCGAGAGCAATAGGCACTGCGACCAGCGTTTTGCTTGGGGCGTAGCCTAAGGACTCAGCCAGGGCCATCGTCACTCCATTGTTGGCAGCATTGTCCGCCCAGCCGAGATCGGCCAATCGAATAGACTTGCACTGTTCGGAATCACCTGCTGCGAAGGTGCTTAAAGAGGTGAATGCCAATCCAGAAAAAGCTAAGTAAAACAAGGCCTTGCGCATGAGCTGTCTCCGCGTACCAGTTAGGTCAACTAGGGTCAG
Source organism: Pseudomonas sp. 05N433 (assembly GCF_056396925.1). Lineage (NCBI taxonomy): Bacteria > Pseudomonadati > Pseudomonadota > Gammaproteobacteria > Pseudomonadales > Pseudomonadaceae > Pseudomonas > Pseudomonas sp. 05N433. Next base: position 54,294 of record NZ_JBFTML010000072.1, read on the forward strand.
TAGGTCTTGGCAGAGAACAAATTTGTGTGTGAGGATGACCGAGCTTTTTTGTTTTAGATTTCGGTTCAAGGCCAAGACTACTCAGTCCCCTGCGGATGAGATACACGTTTAAACCTTATACGGGGCATGCATAAATCTTATGGAAGGCCAGAGAAAAACTTTCCCTGCTATGAAGGCGCTGGTGGCTTTTGAGGCCGCAGTCAGACTCGGGTCTATGACCGCAGCAGCCAGGGAAATAGGCACCACTCAGCCTGCTATCTCGCAGCAAATCAGAAGCCTTGAGGAGACGGTAGGAGGGGCCTTGCTCTATCGCTCGGGCAATCACTTGCGGCCAACGGCCAGTGGAAAGCGCTTCTACGAAGACCTATCGCCCCTGCTTTCCAACTTAGACTCTGCGTTGGAAAGAGTCCAAGCAAGCCTTTCTAATCATCTACCATTGATTACCATTTCTGCGAATTTTGGTTTTTCCCATCTTTGGTTATTACCTAGGCTGCATCTTCTCCAGCTCGAATTTCCTGGCTTACGATTTCAAATTCTTCCTATGGACTCGCACGACACATCCAATTTGCATGACGTAGATTTGGCCATCAGCTTCGATCAACGTGATCCAAAAATGGAAAGCGAAATCATGCTCGCGCCGGAGAAGGTCTTTCCAGTATGCAGCCCGGCTTTTGCGCAGCAGCACGGTTTATGGACTGACGTAACACAGAGCGACTTGAAGTCGCTGGCGTTGCTTCATATGGATGAACGCAATCCAAGGTGGTTGGATTGGGCGAGATGGTCTGCCCTTGCTGGGTTTGGTTCAATTGATGAAAAAACCAGTTTCACTTTTAACAATTATCCATTGCTTTTGAACGCTGCAATTCAGGGAAAAGGCCTCACGCTCGCTTGGGGTGCACTTGTGGATCAGGCGATCCAGGATGGCCTATTGGTGCGGTTAGGGCCTACAGTAATTCGTGATGACCACGGTTACCTACTGCGCACTCGGCATCGTAACAACTCACTGATCACCCCTGTAATTGAGTGGTTTAGGTCGTCTATGGCTCATGCGAACTCCTGATTTTTATGGGTTTCGTGCTTACAGATACCTAAACGCGCGCAGTGCTAGGCGTACGTAAGGTGCGTTAGCCGGACGCTTAC